>NZ_JAPYKP010000076.1:0-26264 GCF_037179725.1 Mesorhizobium sp. Cs1321R2N1
CTCCGCCCGCGTCACCGCGCTGACGATGACGCCGGCCAGCCGGCCGAAGGGCGGCAAGGCAGCGCGCTCGCGCTCCGAAATCTCGCGCTGGTAGAAAGACTCGGCATCGCCTGAGACGATCGCCCGCATCACCGGATGGTCGGGCTGGAAGGTCTGCAGCAGGCCAAGGCTCTTCTTGCCGGTGCGGCCGGCACGGCCGGTCACCTGGCTGAGCAGCTGAAACGTGCGCTCGGCGGCCCGCGGATCGCCATTGGCAAGGCCGAGATCGGCGTCGACGACGCCGACCAGCGTCATGTTCGGGAAATTGTGGCCCTTGGCGACCAGTTGCGTGCCGATGACGATATCGGCCTCGCCATTGGCGATTGCCTCCAACTCCAGCCGCAACCGTCGTACACCGCCCCTGATGTCCGACGACAGCACGATGGTGCGCGCGTCCGGGAAATGCGTCACGACCTCCTCGGCGATGCGTTCGACCCCCGGCCCGCAAGCAACCAAATGGTCGAGTGTGCCGCATTCCGGGCAGGCTTCGGGACGGCGCTCGTTGTGACCGCAGTGATGACACACCAACTGGCCGCGAAAGCGGTGTTCGACCAGCCAGGCCGAGCACACCGGGCAGCCGAAGCGATGGCCGCAGACCCGGCACAGCGTCAGCGGCGCATAGCCGCGCCGGTTGAGGAACAGCAGCGACTGCTCCTTCTTCTCCAGCGTCCGGCGCATATGGTCGATCAGCACCGGCGACAGAAATCCGCCACGTGCGGGCGGTGCGCGGCGCATGTCGATCGACTTGAGATCGGGAAGTGCCGCCTCGGCGAAGCGGGCGGAAAGCACAGCCCTGGCATAACGGCCCTGGCTGGCATTGACCCGGCTCTCGACCGACGGCGTCGCCGATGCCAGGACCACGGGGAAGCCGCCTATGTGGCCGCGCACGACAGCCATGTCTCGCGCATTGTAGAAGACGCGGTCTTCCTGCTTGTAGGCGGGGTCGTGCTCTTCGTCGACCACGATCAGGCCAAGCTCCCGGAACGGCAGGAACAGCGCCGAGCGCGCGCCGGCGACGACGCGCACGCCGCCTTCCGCCACCTGCCGCCAGACCTTTTCACGCATTCGCGGCGGCAAATCCGAATGCCATTCGCCCGGCTTGGCGCCGAAACGTTGCTGGAAGCGTTCGAGAAAGGCATGCGTCAAGGCGATTTCCGGCAGCAGGATAAGCACCTGCTTGCCCTGCTCGAGCGCGGCCGCCACCGCCTCGAAATAAACCTCCGTCTTGCCAGAACCGGTGACGCCGTCGAGCAACGCGACATTGAACTCGCCGGCCGCGACATTGGCGCGCAGCATCGACGCGGCCTCGTTCTGGTCCGGCATCAGCTCCGGTACGGCATAGCTTGGGTCAGGCGCGGCCACCACCGGGCGCGGCGGGATCATCACCGTCTCGAACACGCCTTGCGCTTTCAGCCCCTCGATCACCGTCGACGATACGCCCGCGGCGTGCGCGAGCCCGGAGCGCGTCCAGGCCAGCCCGCCTTCGGCCGTCTCCAGCACGCGGGCCCTGGCATCGGTCATCCGGTCGGGCACGAGCAGGGTGCGCTGCAGCCCTTCGATCCAGGGTTCGGGATCAAAGGCCTCAGGCGCCCTGAGCAGCATGCGCGCCACCATGCCCGGCGGCGACAGCGTATACTGCGCCACCCAGTCGACGAAGCGACGCATGGCGCGGTCGATTGGCGGACAGTCGAAAACCTGCTCGATCGGACGCAATTTCCTGGCATCGACCTGCTCGACCGCGCCGTCCCAGACAATGCCGGCGACCTGGCGCGGCCCAAGTGGCACGCGCACGATCGAACCCGGCACCACGCGCATGCCGGCCGGCACGGCATAGGTATAGGGGCGTTCGGCCGGCATCGGCACCAGCACCGGCGCGGCCGCGACAAAGGGCGAATCTTCGATCATGAGGCGTGACCTTGCCCTGACTTTGGTCTAGATCAAAGAGCAAGGCTGAACGTGCCTTCCCAAGCACGACGAAATCGTCAGGAGACCCGCCATGAAATTTTTTGCCGACACCGCCGATATCAAAGAGATCAAGGAACTGAACGATCTGGGACTGCTCGATGGCGTCACCACCAATCCCTCGCTGATCCTGAAATCGGGCGGCAAGATCATCGAGGTCACCAAGCAGATCTGCGACATCGTCGAAGGCCCGGTCTCGGCCGAGGTCGTGGCGACCGAGTTCAAGCAGATGATGGCCGAGGCCGAGGTGCTGGCCAAGATCGCGCCCAATATCGCCATCAAGGTGCCGCTGACGCTGGACGGCTTGAAGGCCTGCAAGACGATCCGCACCGAGATGAACCGCATGGTCAACGTCACGCTGTGCTTCTCGGCCAACCAGGCGCTGCTCGCGGCCAAGGCCGGCGCGTCCTTCATCTCCCCCTTCGTCGGCCGCATCGACGACACCGGCTCGGACGGCATGGAGGTGATCCAGGAGATCCGTCAGATCTACGACAATTACGATTTCCAGACCGAGATCCTGACCGCTTCCGTGCGCACGGTGAACCACGTCAAGCAGGCGGCTCTCATCGGCGCCGACGTCATCACCGCGCCGCCGGCGACGCTGAAGGCGCTGGTCAACCATCCGCTGACCGACAAGGGTCTTGCCGCTTTCCTCGCCGACTGGGCCAAGACCGGCCAGAAGATCGGCTGAGCGGTCCCACACCAGATACGAAGAAAGGCCGGGCAACCGGCCTTTTTCATGCGCTGCGGATCAAGAGCTGACCGCCCGGTCAGTCCGTGCCGTCGTGGGGGGGCGTGGCCGCCGGCTGACGCTTGCCCGCCATGATCTCGCGCTTGCCGACATGGTTGGGTGCGCCGACCAGACCCTCCTTCTCCATCCGTTCGACCAGTGAAGCCGCGCGGTTGTAGCCGATGCCGAGGCGGCGCTGGATGTAGGACGTCGAACATTTCTTGTCGCGCAACACCACCTTGACCGCTTCGTCATAGCTGGAATCGCCATCCTCGGCGGCAACGGCTCCCTTGTCGAAGACCGGACCCTGGTCGCCCTCCTCTTCCTCTTCATCCTCGTCGGCCGTCACGGTCTCCAGATATTCGGGGCGCCCCTGCGCCTTCAGATGCGCCACGACATGCTCGACCTCGGCGTCGGAAACAAAGGGGCCGTGCACACGGGCAATGCGCCCGCCGCCCATCATGTGCAGCATGTCGCCCTGGCCGAGCAGCTGCTCGGCGCCCTGCTCGCCCAGGATGGTGCGGCTATCGATCTTGGAGGTGACCTGGAAGGAGATGCGGGTCGGGAAATTGGCCTTGATCGTGCCGGTGATGACATCGACCGAAGGCCGCTGCGTTGCCATGATCAGGTGGATGCCGGCGGCGCGCGCCATCTGAGCCAGGCGCTGGATGGCGCCTTCGATCTCCTTGCCGGCAACCATCATGAGGTCGGCCATCTCGTCGACGATGACGACGATGTAGGGCATCGGCGCGAGATCGATTTCCTGCTGTTCGAACAGCGGCTCGCCGGTGCCCTTCTCGAAGCCGGCCTGCACGGTCATGACGACCGTCTCGCCCTTGTCGCGGGCCTGGGCGGCGCGCTCATTGTAGCCGTCGATGTTGCGCACGCCGAGCCGCGCCATCTTGCGATAGCGATCCTCCATCTCGCGCACCGCCCATTTGAGCGCGGTAACGGCCTTCTTGGGATCCGTGACGACGGGGGTCAGAAGGTGCGGGATACCGTCATAGACGGAGAGCTCAAGCATTTTCGGGTCGACCATGATCAGCCGGCATTCTTCCGGCTTCAACCGGTAGAGCAGCGACAGGATCATGGTGTTGATGGCGACCGACTTGCCGGAGCCGGTGGTGCCGGCGACGAGCAGGTGCGGCATTTTCGCCAGCTCGGCAATGACAGGTTCGCCGCCGATCGTCTTGCCAAGGCAAAGCGCCAGCTTGCAGCTGGTCTTGCGGAAGCCCTGCGATTCGATCAGTTCGCGGAAATAGACGGTCTCGCGGGTCTCGTTCGGCAGCTCGATACCGATGACATTGCGGCCGGGCACGACGGCGACGCGCGCCGAGACCGCCGACATGGAGCGGGCGATATCGTCGGCGAGGCCAATGACGCGCGACGACTTGACACCCGGCGCCGGCTCGAACTCGTAGAGGGTAACGACCGGGCCAGGGCGAACGTGGATGATCTCGCCGCGAACGCCGAAATCCTCCAGCACGCTTTCCAGGAGATCGGCATTCTGCTCGAGCCGCTCCTGCGACATGTAGAAGCCCTGCCCTTCCGGCGGCTGCTGCAGCAGTTCCTCCGAGGGGAGCTCGTAGCTTTCGACCGTCACCGGCCGCGCAACCTTGCCAGCCATGGGCAGCGACGGCCCGCGCACGGTGGCAACGGTTTCCTCCACGCGCTGCACAAGTGGGGCGGCGCTGCTTGCGGCAGATGCAACCACTGCCGTCGTCCGACCCTGCCGGACAGCCCTGCCCGCCGGAACGGGCGGCTCGACCAAGGCCTTGTTGGAGTTGGCCGGAAAGACGTCCGGCAGCGCGGACGAGGCCTGGCCCGGAAGGCATTCGATGACACGGAACAAGGCGGTGACATCGGCCACGGCGGACGCGGAGATGTCGGCCCGCGCCGCGGCGACCGGCGCAGCCGCGACCGGTACACGCGAAACCGGGCTGACCGAGCGGGGCGGCGACGTCACGTCAACCAGAAGCGGAGCCAAGCCCTCGAAGAAGGCGTGATCCGAAAGATAGGGCCGCCGAGGTTTTTCAGCGGTGGCTGTTTTGACCGGCGCGCCATTCACGACAACGGGCGCCGGGCGCGTGGCCGCTCGTGCCGTTGCGGGCATCTTCAGAGCCGCCGGCTGAACACCTTGCGACGTCTCGCCGCCGCGCGTCGGCTGAGCGGACTCCGCCGGTGACGGTCCGCGATGTATGACGGCGCCAGGCCCGACCTGCTCTGTAGGGAGTGCCTGCGGGCCGCACTGCGCGGCAACCTCGTCATGCGGCTGGCGATGCTTGGGCTCATAATCCGGCGTGCGTGTAAAACGCACATTGGGCGCAAGGAAAAAATACTCTTGCCAGGCAGGGCTTTCGGTGTCGCCCTGTGGGAAAGCATTGTCCGCCGCGGGTTTCCCATTCGGCCCGACGGAGGGTCCGCGGTCGTCGCCGGGATCGGCTACCCGCCCGGAATGGCCCGCATGCAAAGCACCGGGCTGGCGGACATCCACCTTGCCGCGCGGGCCGCCGGAGCGCTCCCTTTCGGGGTCATCGGGCGAAGCTGCGTGCAACGAATTGACCCGAGAAAAACGCCTGGCTTCCATGCTCAAGACTCACTGTGGAACGTCTGCTGAGCAATAGGGAGCGAGTGGTTAACAGTTGCTTCCGTCAGTGCTGTTGGAGCGAGCGAAAAATATCTTTCGCGGCGATGCCGAACGATACGAATTCGAGCGCTGGATCGTATTCGACGATCATCCACATATGCGGGCCGAGCATGTGCAAGCGCCGGCCCTTGGCCACCGGGAAACGGCCGGGGGCACCAGGATCGAGAGGACGTGTTTCGTGAACGAAGAGTGGCGCTAGCTGGCTGCCTTGCCGTGTCGGGCCAGATCCTGCGCGATGGACAGTTGCAGGGCTTCGGCCAGTTCGCGCGCGGCACGGTTCTCCGCGTCGATCTGCGCCCGGTACGAGGCAAATTCCTGACGCGGCCTGTCGAAGGACGAGGTGATCGCCCGCCTGCCGACCGCGATCACCGCGCCGGTTTTCGCATCGGTCAGCGTGTAGCCGGCGGTCAGCGTCACCGAACCGGCGGTCGGCTCGTCTTGATCGGTTCCAACCTGGACGAGTGCCGAGGATTCAACGGCTTCGGTCACGCCGAGATCGAGTGAATAAAGCGCCGAAGCCGGTTCGCCGGCGCCGCGCCCGAACCCGAAGATCAGATTGTTGCGCACCTGCTGGGCATAACGCGTCCGGACCGGCTTGACGGCGATCGACGCCAGCTCGGCATTGGCTGTGGAGCCGGTCGACAACGGCGCGCTCGAATAGAGCGGCTGCACCTGACAGGCCGAGACGAGCGCAAGCGAGCCGACAAGACCGGCAAGCGCGATGCGGCGCAGCAAACGGCTCAACTCTGTCTTTTCCCGATCAGGCAACGACATTGACGATCCTCTGCGGCACGATGATCACCTTGCGCGGAGCCTTGCCTTCAAGTGCCTTCTGCACGAAGTCGAGAGCCAAGACCGCTTTTTCGACCGCACCTTGGTCCGCGTCGCGGGCAATTGTCAAATCCCCCCGCTTCTTGCCGTTGACCTGTACCGGATAGGTGACTTCATTGTCGACGACCAGCGCCGGATCGAAGACCGGCCACGGCCGTTCGGCCACCAGATCGCTGCCGCCCAGCGTCTCCCAGCACTCTTCGGCAAGGTGCGGCATGACAGGCGCGATCAGGTGCACCATGATCTCGACGGCCTCGCGGCAGGCGTTTTTCAGCGCCGGATCGGCCTTGCCTTCCGCCACCTCGTTGAGCGGGGTGGTCAGCGCGTTGGCCAGTTCATAGATGCGGGCGATGGCACGGTTGAAGGCGAGCTTCTCGATGTCTTCGCCGACCGCCTTCAGGATCTTGTGCGCGGCCTTGGAAACCGCTCCGGCCTCGCCGTCATTGACCGCCTTGGGTGTGACCCCTGCCAGCGTCTCGGCCGCCGTCGACACCAGGCGCCAGATGCGCTGCATGAAGCGATGTGCGCCGGCGGCACCGTCGTCGGTCCACTCGACATCGCGTTCGGGCGGTGAATCCGACAGCATGAACCAGCGCGCCGTGTCGGCGCCGTAGCCATCGGTGATGTCTTCTGGGCTCACCGTGTTCTTTTTCGACTTCGACATCTTCTCGAGCGGGCCGATGGTGACCGCCTCGCCCGTGGCGATGTCGATGGCGCGGCGCTTGCCGTCGACTTCCTCCAGCCGCACTTCGGTCGGCGCCAGCCAGCGGCCATTCGATGCCGAGCCGACACGGTAGGTTTCGTGCACCACCATGCCTTGCGTGAACAGGCCCTTGAACGGCTCGGCCAGGTCGACATGGCCGGTCTCGCGCATGGCGCGGGTGAAGAAGCGCGAATAGAGCAGATGCAGGATCGCATGCTCGATGCCGCCAATATACTGATCGACCGCCAGCCACTCGTTCGCTGCCTTGGGATCGGTCGGCTCATGCGCCCAGGGCGCCGTGAAGCGGGCGAAGTACCAGGACGAATCGACGAACGTGTCCATGGTGTCGGTTTCGCGCCGCGCGTCCTTGCCGCATTGCGGGCACTTCACATGCCGCCATGTCGGGTGACGGTCGAGCGGATTGCCCGGCCGGTCGAAATCGACGTCGTCCGGCAGCTTGACCGGTAGGTCGGCCTTCGGCACCGGCACCACGCCGCAATCCTCGCAATGGATCATCGGGATCGGGCAGCCCCAGTAGCGCTGGCGCGAAATGCCCCAGTCGCGCAGGCGGAAATTCACCTTGCGCTCGGCCATCGGCCGGTTGCCGATCGTCTTCTGTTCCAGCCGGTTCGCGACCTCGTCGAAAGCCCGGTCCGGCTTCATGCCGTCGAGGAAGCGCGAATTGATCATCGCGCCATCGTCGACATAGGCCTCGTCGATGATCTGGAAAGCCGACGGGTTCTCGCCGTCCGGCATCACCACCGGCACCACTGGCAAGCCGTATTTGTTGGCGAAGTCGAGGTCGCGCTGGTCATGCGCCGGGCAGCCGAAGATGGCGCCGGTGCCGTATTCCATCAGCACGAAATTGGCGACATAGACCGGCAGCGTCCAGGTATTGTCGAAGGGATGGACGACGCGGATACCGGTGTCGAAGCCCTTCTTCTCGGCCGTCTCGAGCGCCGCCACCGAAGTGCCCATATGGCGCACTTCGTCGATGAACTTCGCCAGCGCCGGATTGGTCGCCGCGGCCTTCTTGGCCAGCGGGTGATCGGCGGCGATCGCCATGAACGAGGCGCCGAAAATGGTGTCGGGCCGCGTCGTGTAGACCTCCAGCTCATGCTCGCCGGCAATTTCCGAGGCCAGCGGCCAGCGGATCAGCAAGCCTTCCGAACGGCCGATCCAGTTCTGCTGCATCAGCTTCACTTTTTCGGGCCATCCGTCGAGGCCGTCGAGCGAATCCAGCAAGTCCTGGGCAAAGTCGGTGATCTTGAAGAACCATTGCGTCAGCTCGCGCTGTTCGACCAGCGCGCCGGAGCGCCAGCCGCGCCCATCGATGACCTGCTCGTTGGCGAGCACCGTCATGTCCTCCGGGTCCCAGTTGACCTTGGAGGATTTGCGCGTCACCAGCCCCTTCGCGACGAAGTCGAGGAACAGCATCTGCTGGCGGTGGTAATAATCAACGTCGCAGGTGGCGAATTCGCGCGCCCAGTCCAGCGACAGGCCCATCACCTTGAGCTGCTCGCGCATGGTGGCGATGTTCTGGTAAGTCCACTCCTTGGGAGGGACCTTGTTCTGCATCGCCGCGTTCTCGGCCGGCATGCCGAAGGCGTCCCAGCCCATCGGATGCAGCACGTTGAAGCCCTTGGCCCGCTTGTAGCGCGCCACCACGTCGCCCATCGTATAATTGCGGGTATGGCCGATATGGATGCGCCCCGACGGATAGGGGAACATCTCCAGCACGTAGTATTTTGGGCGCGGATCGTCATTGTGCGCTTCGAAAAGCTTCTTTTCGGCCCAGACCTTCTGCCATTTGGGTTCTGACGCGCGCGGATTGTATCGTTCGGTTGCCATGGGACGTTTTTCACTTAAAAGCATGCGAACTGCGGGCAAGAGCCCGGCAGTTCACGAAATGTGGTCCGGGTGTTCACCATGGTTTGGCAAACCCGTCAACCATATGGGCGTCGCGGCTGACAAAAACGCGAGTCAAAACAGCGGGATTTGCATATGGGCGACACCGTTCAGCAGTTTTTCGCGGTCAAGGCGAAGATCGCCGCCGCCGAGCAGGAGGCCGGCCGTGAAGCCGGCGCGGTGACGCTGGTGGCGGTCTCCAAGACCTTCGACGCCGTCGATATCCAGCCGGTGATCGAGGCCAGCCAACGCGTCTTCGGCGAAAACCGCGTCCAGGAAGCACAAGGCAAATGGCCAGCGCTGAAGAAGGCTTTCCCCGATATCGAACTACACCTGATCGGCCCGCTGCAGTCGAACAAGGCGAGGGAGGCGGTGGCGCTGTTCGACGTCATCGAGACCATCGACCGCGACAAGATCGCCGCCGAGCTCGCCAAGGAAATTGCCAGGCAAGGCCGTGCGCCAAAGCTCTATGTCCAGGTGAATACCGGTTCCGAACCGCAGAAAGCCGGCATCGAACCGCGCGAGGCGGTCGCCTTCGTCAAGCGCTGCCGGGAAGTTCATGGCCTCGCCATCGAAGGCCTTATGTGTATTCCGCCGGCGGACGAGAATCCCGGCCCGCATTTCGCACTGCTGGAAAAAATGGCGAGAGAGGCCGGCGCCGCCAAACTGTCGATGGGCATGTCCGGCGACTACGAGACCGCGATCGCCTTCGGCGCCACCAGCGTCCGCGTGGGTTCGGCGATCTTCGGCAACCGGTAGGCGCTTAGGCCAGCCCGGCTAGTTCATTGCCCCAGCGGCTTGAAACGAAACGTACCGTTCCTATTTGTCCGGATGTCACCACACATCCTCCTGGAGCATCACGATGCGTTATAATCAGCTTGGAAATACCGGGCTTTTCGTCTCCGAACTTTGCCTCGGCACCATGACCTTCGGCGCCGCCGGCCAGAACGCCCAATGGGGCCTGATCGCCAGCCTCGACCAGAAGGGCGTCAACGAAATCGTTGGCCGCTCGATCGCCGCCGGCGTCAACTTCTTCGACACGGCCGACGTCTATTCCGTCGGCGAGTCCGAACGCCTTCTCGGCCAGTCGCTTAGGGATCTCCGTGTTGCCAGGTCGAACGTGGTCATCGCCACCAAGGTCCATGCCGCCATGGGCGACGGGCCGAACCAGCGCGGCTGCTCACGCGGCCACATCATGGATTCGGTCGATGCCAGCCTCGAACGGCTGCAGCTCGATCACATCGATCTCTATCAGTTGCACGGCACCGACGCGGTGACGCCGATCGACGAGACGCTGCGGGCACTCGATGATCTCGTCACTAGTGGCAAGGTCCGCTATGTCGGCGTGTCCAACTGGCAGGCCTGGCGCATCGCCAAGGCGCTCGGCATCGCCGACCGCAAGGGTTTTGCCCGTTTCGAGACCATCCAGTCCTATTATTCGATCGCCGGCCGCGACCTCGAGCGCGAGATCGTGCCGCTGATCAACGAGGAGAAGCTCGGCCTGATGGTATGGTCGCCGATGGCCGGCGGGCTGCTGTCCGGCAAATATGGCCCCGGCGCGCCGGGCAATGGCGAGGGCCGCCGCGCGTCCTTCAACTTCCCGCCGGTCAACGAGGACCGCGCCTGGGCAGCGGTCGCCGTCATGCGCGAGGTCGCCAAGAAACATGATGTCAGCGTCGCCACCGTGGCGCTCGGCTATGTCCTGGCCAAGCCTTTCGTGATGAGTGTGATCATCGGCGCCAGCCGCATGGAGCAGCTCGAGCAGAACCTCGCCGCCACCAGCCTCAAGCTCGATGCCGACGATCTGGCCAGGCTGGACGAGGTGAGCGCCTTGCCGGCCGAATATCCCGGCTGGATGGTCGAACGCCAGGGCGCCGGCCGTCGTCCGGCGCCTTTCGTCCCGAAGGCATAGCCCTACCCCTGGCAAGCCAGCCGTTTCGACGCCGCGTGTCCCATGGACGCGCGGCTTCGATTACAGCCGCACGGTCTCGGCGAGAAAGTCGAGAAAGGCCCGCACCCGTGCAGGCAGGTGTTTGCCCTGGCCGACATAGACGGCATGCGTCGGCTCTTCGTCGCCGGGATTGAAGTCTTCCAGCAGCGGCACCAGCCGGCCGGCGGCAATGTCGGGCTCGACATGCCAGCGCGCCAGCCGCGCAATGCCCGCTCCTGATAGGGCGGATAACCGCATCGCCTCGCCGTCGCTCACCGTGGCAGTGCCTGCGATCGGGACCATGACCGGTGCGCCGGCCGCGTCGATGAACGGCCAGCCGTCGATGTATCGGACGAAACCGAAAGCAAGCATGTTGTGACGGCCGAGATCGCCGGGCGTCAGCGGCGTGCCGCGCGCTTCGAGATAGGCAGGCGCGGCAACCACCACCATCCGGCTCTGGCCGAGCTTGCGCGCCACCAGCCGTGACTCGCGAAGCGGCCCGGCGCGGATCGCGACATCGGCGCGCTCTTCCAACAGGTCGATCACGCTGTCGGTCAGCACAGCCTCGACGAAAATCTCCGAATACCGTTCCAGAAAGCGCGGCAGCAGTGCCATTAGCCGGTGTTGGCCAAACGGCACATAGGCATTGACCCTCAGCCGCCCGCGCGGCGCCGCACCCGCCGCCGCTTCCCGCTCGGCGGCATCGAGGTCAGCCAGGACGCGCAGGCCGCTGTCGTAGAAGGCCGTCCCTTCCGGTGTGAGCTGGAGCTTGCGCGTCGAGCGGCTGACAAGCCGCGCGCCAAGCCGTGTTTCGAGCCGCGCTATCAGCTTGCTCACCGCCGACGGTGTCATGCGCAGCCGCCGCGCCGCGGCCGAGAAGCTCCCCGCTTCGACGACGCGTACGAAGACTTCGATCTCGCCGGAGCGGTTGATATCGGGCCTGGCCATCTGTGAATCTATTTCACAGGAAATATGCCTTGGGCAAGTCTGGTTCACAATATGGCGGATGACGATCTTCCGGGCCGGGGGCGCGGACTGGGCGTCCTTTGCTGACAGATGGGACCGACCGCCATGCCTCTTGCTCTCTATGCCCTCGCTGCCGGTGCCTTTGGCATCGGTGTCACCGAATTCGTCATCATGGGCCTGCTCATAGATGTCAGTAAGGATCTTGGTGTGTCGATCTCGGCCGCCGGCCAATTGATCTCGGGTTACGCGCTCGGTGTCGTCATCGGCGCACCCCTGTTGACCATCGCTACAGGCAACTGGCCGCGCAAAACCGTGCTGCTGGCGCTGATGGCGATCTTCACGATTGGCAACCTCGCCTGTGCGCTGGCGCCAGATTACTGGACGCTGATGGGTGCCCGTATCATCACCGCCTTTGCCCATGGCACTTTCTTCGGCGTTGGCTCGGTGGTCGCCACCGGTCTGGTCGCGCCCAACAGGAAGGCTTCGGCGATCGCGCTGATGTTCACTGGGCTCACCATCGCCAACATCCTCGGCGTGCCCTTCGGCACCTGGCTCGGCCAGGCCTTCGGCTGGCGCGCGACCTTCTGGGCGGTGACCGCGGTAGGCCTCACGGCCTTCGCCGTCATCCTGGCCCTGGTGCCGCGCGGCCACGCAGCGCTCGAGAAGAGCGATTTGCGCGCCGATCTCGCCGTGCTGCGCCGCACGGCCGTCCTGTTCGGCCTCGCCACGACGGTGCTCGGCTATGCCGGCGTCTTCGCCGTCTTCACCTACGTCGCCCCGTTGCTCACCGAGATCAGCGGCTTCAGGGAAGCGGCCGTGTCGCCGATCCTGCTCGTGTTCGGCGGTGGCCTCATCGCCGGCAATCTCGCCGGCGGCAAGATCGCCGATCGCTGGCTGGTGCCGGCGGTGCTCGGCAGCCTCGTGGTGCTGGCGCTGGTGCTTGCCACGATGAGCTTCGCCATCCACAGCCAGGTCATGGCCGTGATCTATGTCGGCCTGCTCGGCGCGGCCGCCTTCGCCACCGTGGCGCCGCTGCAGATGTGGGTGCTGGAGAAAGCGGAAGGCGCCGGCCAAAGCCTGGCCTCATCGTTCAACATCGCCGCCTTCAATCTCGGCAATGCGGCCGGCGCCTGGCTTGGTGGCACGGTCATCGCCCATGGCCTTGGGCTGGGTTCGCTCACCTGGGTCGCCGCCCTGCTGCCGCTGGCGGCACTCGCCGTGGCCGGACTGGCGCTTCGCCTCGATCGTGGCACCACGTCAGGCGCGCCTGCCACCGTCCGGTCGTGACATCAGCCGACACCCGAATCGCCTCACCTCTTCACAAACCACCAGGAGCAAGAAAATGGACTATCGACGTCTCGGCGCATCGGGCCTGAATGTGCCGGCGCTCTCATTCGGCGCCGGAACTTTTGGCGGTTCCGGCCCGCTTTTCGGTGCCTGGGGCAACAGCGACGCCAGCGAAGCGCGGCGCCTCATCGACATCTGCCTCGAGGCCGGCGTCAATTTGTTCGACACCGCCGACGTCTATTCGAACGGCGCCTCGGAGGAGGTGCTCGGCGAAGCGATAAAGGGCCGCCGCGACGCGGTGCTGATCTCGACCAAGACCGCACTGCCGATGGGCGACGGGCCGGCCGACTTTGGCTCATCGCGCTCGCGGCTGATCAAATCGGTCGACGCCGCGCTGAAGCGCCTCGGCACCGACTACATCGACCTGCTGCAGCTGCACGCCTTCGATGCCTGGACGCCGATCGAGGAAGTTCTGTCGACGCTGGACGGCCTCGTTCGCTCCGGCAAGCTGCGCTATGTCGGCGTCTCCAACTTCTCCGGCTGGCAAGTGATGAAGTCGCTCGGCCTGGCGCAGATGCACGGCTACCCACGCTATGTCGCGCATCAGGTCTACTATTCGCTGCTCGGCCGCGACTATGAATGGGAGTTGATGCCGCTCGGCCTCGACCAGGGCCTCGGCGCGCTGGTGTGGAGCCCGCTCGGCTGGGGTCGCCTGACCGGTAAGATCCGCCGCGGCCAGCCCTTGCCGGAAAAGAGCCGGCTGCACGAGACCGCGAGCTTCGGCCCGCCGGTCGGGGACGAGCATCTCTATCGGGTCATGGATGCGCTCGACGCGGTGGCCGAGGAAACCGGCAAGACGGTTCCGCAGATCGCGATCAACTGGCTGCTGCGGCGCCCGACCGTCTCCTCCGTCATTATAGGCGCCCGCAACGAGGAGCAACTGCGCCAGAACCTCGGCGCCGTCGGCTGGACGCTAACGCCGGAGCAGATGAAAAAGCTCGACGCAGCAAGCGAAGTCACCGCACCCTACCCCTATTTCCCCTATCGGCGTCAGGAAGGCTTTGCCCGGCTGAACCCGCCGGCGGTTTGATCGCCGGCTCAGGGTGCATCGAGATTCAGGTCAGGCCGAGTCGAGAATGACGGCTTCCGAGAACCGGAGCGGAGCGTACTGAAGTCCGTGAGCACCGGAAGCGCAGGAAGCCGCCATTCGCGGGCCGGCCTCACCTGAATATCGACGCCACCCTCAGTGCAGCACGAACTCGCCATCCACCTTGCGCCATTCGTTCGGCGCGATCAGCTTCTGGTGCGTGTAGCTGACCGAATGCAGGGGCCCGTCGAGCTTGGCCTTCCAGAATTCGATGAACCTGATCAGCACTGGAAACTTCGGAGCGATGTCGTAGTCCTGCCAGACGAAGCTCTGCAGGAGATGCGGGTGGTCGGGAAAATGATAAAGAATCTTGGCCGTGGTCAGGCCGTAGCCTTTGAGCATCAGGTCCATTTCAAGATGGTCGCGCATTGCGGTCCCCAAGGTTGATTCTCCTGTCCTCCCAAGCACCAATTGTGCGCGCCGTTACTTAACTGTCTATTGATTTTTCTTGATCGCAGAACGAACTTTTCCCACAAAAACATGCAGTTAGCAGCGAACCGCGTGGAGTGCTGACAGCCCCGGAAAGCGCCCCTGCGGCATCCCGCCACGCGAATCCAACGTCTAATGTTGCCGTCGCGGCGGAACTGGTAATAATGCCGCCGAATTCGCGGCTGCGTGGCCGCGATCCCGCGGGCGTTTCAAGCCCGCGGATTGGTTCGGGAGGAAAGCCAAGAAATGTCCGAGGTTCATGTCCATCGCGTCCAGCCGGCGTGGAAGAAGAACGCGCTGATCGACAATGACACTTACCTCAAATGGTATGCCGACAGCGTGAAGAACCCGGACAAGTTCTGGGGCAAGCACGGCAAGCGGATCGACTGGTTCAAGCCCTTCTCCAAGGTCAAGAACACCTCCTTCGACGGCAAGGTCTCGATCAAGTGGTTCGAGGATGGCCAGACCAACGTCTCGTATAATTGCATCGACCGCCACCTGAAGAAGCGCGGCGACCAGACCGCCATCATCTGGGAAGGCGACAACCCCTACGACGACAGGAAGGTCACCTACAACGAGCTTTACGAGCATGTCTGCCGGCTTGCCAATGTGATGAAGAAGCACGGCGTCAAGAAAGGCGACCGCGTCACCATCTACATGCCGATGATCCCGGAGGCGGCTTACGCGATGCTGGCCTGCACGCGTATCGGCGCCATTCATTCGGTCGTCTTCGGCGGCTTTTCGCCGGATGCCTTGGCTGGCCGCATCGTCGACTGCGAATCGACCTTCGTCATCACATCGGATGAGGGTCTGCGTGGAGGAAAACCCATTCCTCTGAAGGAGAACACCGACAAGGCGATCGACGTTGCCGCCAAGCACAATGTCAAGGTCAAGACCGTCGTGGTCGTGCGCCGCACGGGCGGCAAGATCGGCTGGGCGCCGGGGCGCGATGTCTGGTATCACGACGAAGTCGCGACGGTGAAGCCTGAGTGCAAGCCGGAGAAGATGAAGGCCGAGGATCCGCTGTTCATCCTCTACACGTCGGGCTCGACCGGCAAGCCGAAAGGCGTGCTGCACACCACCGGCGGCTATCTCGTCTATGTGTCGATGACGCACCAATACGTTTTCGACTGTCATGACGGCGACATCTACTGGTGCACCGCCGATGTCGGCTGGGTGACCGGCCACAGCTACATCGTCTATGGACCGCTCGCCAACGGCGCCACCACGCTGATGTTCGAGGGGGTGCCGAACTACCCCTCGCAGTCGCGCTTCTGGGAAGTCATCGACAAGCACAAGGTCAACATCTTTTACACCGCCCCGACAGCGCTGCGCGCGCTGATGGGCGCCGGCGACGCGCATGTCACCAAGACGTCGCGAAAATCGCTGCGCGTGCTGGGCTCGGTCGGCGAGCCGATCAACCCGGAAGCCTGGGAGTGGTATTTCAACGTCGTCGGCGACGGCAAGGTGCCGATCGTCGACACATGGTGGCAGACCGAGACCGGCGGCATCCTGATCACGCCGCTGCCGGGCGCTACCGACCTCAAGGCAGGCTCGGCGACACGGCCCTTCTTCGGCGTCCAGCCGCAACTGGTCGACAGCGCGGGCAAGGTGGTGGACGGTGCGGCCGACGGCAACCTGTGCATCACCGATTCCTGGCCGGGCCAGATGCGCACCGTCTATGGCGATCACGACCGTTTCGTGCAGACCTATTTCTCCGCCTACAAGGGAAAATATTTCACGGGTGACGGCTGCCGCCGCGATGCGGACGGCTACTACTGGATCACCGGCCGCGTCGACGACGTCATCAACGTCTCCGGCCATCGCATGGGCACGGCCGAGGTCGAATCGGCTCTGGTCAGCCATGACAAGGTTTCCGAGGCCGCCGTGGTCGGCTATCCCCATGACATCAAGGGCCAGGGCATCTATTGCTATGTCACGCTGATGGCCGGCGAGCAGCCGAGCGAGGATCTGCGCAAGGAACTCGTCGCCCATGTCCGCAAGGAGATCGGCGCCATCGCCACGCCCGACAAGATCCAGTTCGCGCCCGGCCTGCCCAAGACGCGTTCGGGCAAGATCATGCGCCGCATCCTGCGCAAGATCGCCGAGGACGATTTTTCCGCACTCGGCGACACCTCGACGCTTGCCGATCCGTCCGTGGTCGACGACCTCATCGCCAACCGGCAGAACAAGAAGGGCTGATGCGGGAAGGCGCGGCAGTGGGCACCGTCACCCAGTTGTGGCGTTATCCGGCGAGTTCGCTCGCCGGCGAGCGCCAAGGCGCCATCCTGGTCGGCACCGACAGCATCGAGGGCGACCGTATGTTCGGCCTCGTCGATATCTCGGACAATGAAATCGCCCGGCCCGATCGTGACCCCAAATGGCACAAGGTGCCGCGCATCCGGACCCGGCTAAGCCGCGGCGGCGAATTGGAAATCGCCATCCCCGATGGCGACTGGCTCGCCGCACCCAGCGCCGAATGCGACCGCGCCGTGTCGGCCTATCTCGGCTTCGGCGCCTCGATCCGGCCGTTCCGCAGGGAGAATGCGGCAGGCTATGCCGGTCCGCTGACCGCGGAACGCTACCGCAAGGCGCCGATCCATCTCCTGACCACGGCATCGCTGGCGCGGCTGAAGGCACTGCATCCGAAAGGGGCCACCGATCCGCGCCGCTTCCGCCCCAACATCGTCGTCGACATCGCTCCGGTCGAGGGCTCGTTTCCCGAAACCGAATGGATCGGCCGCAAGCTCGCCATCGGCGACCTGGTCTTGACCATCTCCGAGCCATGCCGCCGCTGCGGCTTCACCATCATCGCCCAGGACGGTTTCGACAATGATCCAGGGATCCTGCGCAATCTGGTCCGCCACAACGCCCACAATCTCGGCGTCTATTGCACCGTCGACCAGCCTGGCCGTGTCGAGATCGGTGCGCCGATGCGGTTTGTCTGACCTGCCGACCCAAGCCTATCGATAAAGGTCCGCCCGCGTCGGTGGCAGGCCGCTCGGGCCTCGCGCGCGTTTGGTGGCGACGGTCTGGAATATCTGCGCCGAGGCGCGTTCGAAGGTGATGGAGCAGCCGCTCAGGTAAAGCAGCCACAGCCGCGCCTTGGCTTCGCCGACCTCGGCGATTGCCTCGCCGAACCGCGCCTGCAGACGCTCGGCCCACAGCCTGCAGGTGCGGGCATAGTGCTCGCGCAAATTCTCGACATCGTAGACGAGGAAGCCGTGCGCTTCGAGATTACCTAGCGTCATGCCGACCGTATCGAGCTCGCCGCCCGGGAAGATGTATTTGATCAGCGCCTTGTATTCCGGCCCCTTGCGCAGGGTCTTCTTGATGTCGCCCTTGCTGCGCCTTGTGATGGCGTGATGCAGATAGATGCCGCCCGGTTTCAGTAGCCGGTGGACAGCGGAGAAGTAGGCCGCATGGTTTGCCAGGCCCAGATGCTCGAACATACCGATGGACGATATCTTGTCGAAGGTGCCGGTGAGCTCTGCGTAGGACTTTATCTCGATGGTGATCTTGTCCTCCAGACCCTCGGCGCGAATGCGCTCGCGGGCTAGTGAGGTCTGGGCTTGCGACAGCGAGACGCCGTGTCCGACGACACCATAATTTTTCGCGGCGTGGATCAGCATCGCGCCCCAGCCGCAGCCGATGTCGAGCAATCTTTCACCGGGTTTCAGCCGAAGCTTGCGGCAGATATGGTCGAGCTTGTCGACCTGCGCCTCGTCGATGCCGTTTGCGAAATCCTGGAAATACCCGCAGCTATAGACCATGCGCTCGTCGAGAAACAGCCCGTAGAAGGCATTCGAGATATCATAGTGATGCTGGATCGCCTCCTTGCTGGAGCCGCTGACGAACGGGTTGCGACCAGCGAGATCAACCCGCGACGCCATCTGCTTTCTCGAAAACAGCACCGCCGGCAAGTCACGCAGAAGCGCCCGTTTCGGCAATGTCTTCAGCTTCGACCGCAGCTTGCCCGTCGAAGGCAGGGCGTAGAAATCGAACAGCGATCCATCCTCGATGTCGACTGCCTTGGAAATCCACATCTCGATAAGGGTCGACAGGGACGGTCGGCGAACGATCTGCCAGACAATATCGTGGTCGTTGATGACGAGCACGGGGCCGGTGGCGGGGCCGATCCGCTCGCCGGTCCACAGCCTGACCGCGAAGGCGAGCTTCACCGCCTCGACTACCGTTCGAACGATGCGCGCAGCTCTTTCGGTGGCGTCCATACCCTTCCCCGCTGTCGATGGCTCAATCTTGTCCGTTCGGGACCTGGATCGCAAGCCAAAGCATACGGCGCCATCTTCCGGCAAGGATGCCTTTTTCAGCATGGCACTTGTCATTTGCTGCAACGCACCCCATCATGAGGATGTGTTCAACAAATCGAAAGGAGGTGATCCGATGTCGAGTGATTTCGTTTTCCAGAACGTGGCCTCAGCGGATTGCACTTTCGGGAAGCAGTCTTCCCGTTAAGGCGCGAGATGCGCGGCGGGTGACGTGAACGTCACCGCCATTGAGCCGCGCCATGGACGGAAACACGGAAGGCCGCCGGCTTCGAAAGAAGCGGCGGCCTTTTCCGTTTGGGATGGGTCCTACTTCGTCAAAGCAAGGGTTTCGATGTTGCGGGCGATTGTCTGAAACGCCGAATCCAGTTCGGCGCCATCGGCGGCCTGGTAGAAGTGCTTGACCGACCCGGTATCGGGGCTGGCACAGTTCTGGAGCGTCGAAGCGGCATTCATCTCATCGAGTTTGAAGCCGATCGTGAAGATCTCTATGCCTTTGTCGCGCATGGCGGCGCAGAGTTTTGTCGCGGCCGTGCGGGTCGTTTCCTTGCCGGCATCGTTATAGACTCCGCCAACGCTGGTCGCGTCGAAATAGGACAGGTTGAATTCGCCGTCTGTCATAAGGATCGCGTACTTGCCAACTTTCTTGGGATCGAATTTGGCTGGCCGCTGGGAGGCATTGAGCACGCCGCCCCAGCTTTCCGACAGCATATACCAGGTCCATTGAACGCCGATGTGGCCGGCGGTACCCCCCGAGGCGCCGAGATTCTTGATGACATTCTTGAGCGTGGCGACGTCAGCCGTCAAAGGGACGAGTGCGGCGGCCGGGCAAGCCGCAGTGTTTGTGTTGGCGGCAAAGCTCGACAACAGATAGTCGCGGTTGACCATGCTGGAGCCAGGACCCGCGTCCGAATATTGATCGGTCCCCTTGCGTTCGGTGGCGCAATTGTCCGGGCGCGGGGATGCCGAAGCAGGTTGAGCGCTCGCATTGCCGGGCGCCTGCTTGCGCTGACTGGCATTGGCTTCCACATAGACGCTGCTGGCCGCAAGTTGGCCGGTATTGACCGAATTGGCGTAGGGCACGATGGAGAGGCGAACGCGCGGCTTGTTCGGGTCCTGAGTGCCCAGGAAGCTGTCCACCGCATTGGCGGCGGCGGTCCTCAGGTCCTTGATTTTCTGACCGGCCATCGATCCGGTTACATCGAGCATCATCGCCACTTCGATGGTCTTGTCCGAATAAAGCGATGTTGTCGAAGCAGTGACCCGCCTCGCATCGTCCGTGCCGAAAATCGGGAAGAACAGGGCAACATCGACGTGGGCGTCCACCTGGACCGTTTTTGAGATCTTGTCGACGATCAGCCGGTCAAGAATGACTTGGCCGGCCTGCAGAATTCCGGCGGTAGCGTTGGCGTCGAGAAAGGCCTGCACGGATTTGTTTGCGTCGGCCTCCTTGATGACGCCGGTGGTCAGGTCACGTGCCGTCGATGTCACCGCCGCGTCGATGACGCCCTGCAGGCTCGATTTGGCATTGTAGAGCTGGGTGACATTGACCGAGAAGCCCGCGACCAGCGCCAAGACCGAGGCAGCAAAGCCGAACAGGACCGCGAAATTTCCACCGCGATCTCTGGCGAACCCGCCGACCGCGTGAACAAGACCCCCGTAATTCCGCATCCAACAGCCTCCGCTTGCCTCGGCCTCGTCGCCGCGGACAGGGCAATGCAGGATTCCAGCCGGATGACGCCACCTCTGGCCGCAACACTTTCGACCAGACATCAAACCGTTGTTTTTGTTTGCTTTCGACCTTTGTGAAGGTGAATGACTGGTAAACGAAAAACCACGATCGTCGCCGCGTTTACCAGGCGCTTACCATGTCGAGACGAGGCAATCGCCGAAGCGTGGCGGCGTCCTGTTGCGGCACAGGCCTTCTGTGCCGAAGCGGACCAACTGTCCCAGGGTTGCGAGGCATGTCGAGGCACAAACTACCCAACGTGTTGATATTCAGGTCAGGCCGGCCTCACCTGAATAATATAGCTAGGCCAGCACCTGCGCGCTGACTGTCCTGTCGATACCGTGGTGGGGTGGATTGAACAGCCTGCCTTCCTGTTCGTAGGTCCATACCTTGAACAAGGTGAGCCGGTGCGGGCCGAAACTGTGCAGCAAGGGAACGTCGGTGGCGTCGCGGCCGCGCGCGATGACGACGCGACCGATCCTGGGCTGGTTGTGGCGCGGATCGAACGTGTACCACTTGCCGTCGAGGAACGCTTCCATCCAGGCTGAGAAATCCATCGGCGCCGGATCGGCCGGCACGCCGATGTCGCCGAGATAGCCGTTCACGTAGCGCGCCGGAATGTTCATGCAACGGCAAAGCGTGATCGCCAGATGGGCGAAGTCGCGGCACACTCCGACGCGTTCCTCGTGCGCCTGCGCGGCGGTGCGGGTCGAACGCGCATAGCCATAGCCGAAGGACAGGCGGTTGTGGACATAGTCGACAATCGCCTGCACCCGCGCCCAACCGGACGGAAGATGGCCGAAAAGCTGCCAGGCGAGATTGCTCAGATGATCTGTCTCGCAATAGCGGCTGCCCAGGAGATAGAAGAGCACCTCGTCGGGTAACTCGGCGACCGGCATTTCCCGGGCCAGCGTGTTGACCTCGTCCGTCTCGCCACTGTCCTCGACAACCGCGTCGTAGAGGATGCGAAAGCCGCCGGCAGGCGCGGTAAAACGGCGGCAGGCGTTGCCATGCAGGTCGTGATAGAGCCTGGTCGGCACCGATGGCGAGATGAGCACACGTGTCTGCCGCTTAATGTCGGCCCGCCTGTCCTTGTGGATTTCGAGCAGAGAAATCACCGGGGTTGCCTCGGCGCATTCAATCGCGATCTCGTAGCCGAGGCGTATCAGCATGGGCGTCGTCCCTGGTTCGCGTGATGGGAATTGTACGATTTCAAACGTTGCAAGGTGACGGTGGTTCCCTGGATCGCGACCAAAAGCGCTCTCGCGCCTTTTCATGTCGGCACCTTGGCGTTACGGTTGCGTCCTCCCTCGACACCCTCCCCCGGACTTCAAGGAAAATCATGTTTGCTGGCAAAAAATTCGCCGCCTTCCTCTTCGATATGGACGGCACGCTCATCAATTCCATCGCCTCGGCGGAGCGGGTCTGGGGCGACTGGGCTCTGCGCCACGGCCTCGACGTCGCGGCCTTCCTGCCGACAATTCATGGCGTGCGCGCGATCGAGACCATCACCGCCCTTGCACTCCCGGGTGTCGACCCGAGACACGAAGCCGATTTACTGCTGAAGGCCGAGGCCGACGATCTCGAGGGCATCCTCCAGATCTCCGGTGCCGTGGCGTTTCTCAACACGCTGCCGCCGGAGCGCTGGGCGATCGTAACCTCAGCGCCACGCTCGTTGGCGCTTGCACGCATGAAGGTCGCCGGCATTCCTGTCCCTGGGGTCCTCGTCGCGGCGGAGGATGTTTCCCGCGGCAAGCCGGCGCCCGACTGCTTCCAGCTCGGCGCAAGACGGCTTGGCTTCGACGCGCGTGACTGCCTAGTGTTCGAGGATGCCCCGGCTGGCATCGCGGCGGCGGAGGCGGCGGGAGCGTCGGTCATGGTGATCAACGCCACGCACCAGCATCCCCTGGCAACACAGCATGCCGCGATCGCCGGTTACGATGAAATCGACATCACCGTCGACGAACGCGGCTGGGTTGCGCTCGAGCCCCAGCGCAACGCAGCTTAGCGTGCAGCGCGGCCCGGAGTGTGCCGAGATTCAGGTCAGGCCGAGTCGAAAACGGAAGCTGCCGAGAACCGGAGCGGAGCGTACTGAGCTACGTGAGCAACGGAAGCGCAGGCAGCTTCCGTTTGCAGGCCGGTCTCACCTGAATATCTAGAAGTCGCTGGTCAGGCCTTTGACCTCCCAGTCGCCATAGCGGCCGGGTTCCTTGCCGCCGCGGCCGCCGATTTCCCGGGGCAGTGCTGCTTCCTTGCGGCGGTAGTGTTGCCGCCTTGCCTCAGCTTCCTGCAGCGCGCGGCGGGCGGCGGGCGTCAGCTCTTTTGGCGGCTCGCCGTCATCCGTGCCGGCTGGCGTTTTACTGGTTTCATCGTTCATGCGATATCTCGAGCGGATTGAAACAGGAACAGGCGTTTCCCATCATATAGCGATGACGTCACGAGGATCGACCCTTTTTCACCACCATCCGGACAGGAGCAGACGATGAACACCATCCGCACCGCCATGCTTCTCGCCGCCATGACTGCGCTGTTCATGGGCGTCGGCTTCCTGATCGGCGGTTCGGGCGGCATGATGATCGCCTTGCTGGTTGCTGCCGGCACCAATTTGTTCAGCTACTGGAACGCCGACAAGATGGTGCTGTCGATGAACCGCGCCGTCGAGGTCGACGAGAAGAACGCGCCGGAATATTACGCCATCGTCCAGGCACTGGCCAAACAGGCCGGGCTGCCGATGCCGAAAACCTATCTGATCGACAATCCGCAGCCGAATGCCTTTGCCACCGGCCGCAATCCGCAGAACGCGGCTGTCGCCGCCTCCACCGGCCTGCTGCAGCGGCTGACCCATGAAGAGGTCGCCGCCGTGATGGCGCATGAGCTCGCCCACGTCCAGCACCGCGACACGCTGACCATGACCATCGTCGCCACCTTTGCCGGTGCCATCTCGATGCTCGGCAATTTCGCCTTTTTCCTTGGCGGCAACCGCGACAACAACCCCTTCGGCTTTGTCGGCGTGCTGGCGGCGATGATCGTCGCGCCCTTCGCGGCCATGATCGTGCAGATGGCGGTCAGCCGCACCCGCGAATATGAGGCCGACCGGCGCGGCGCCGAAATCTGTGGACACCCGCTATGGCTGGCCTCCGCGCTTGACAAGATCGCCCGCGGGGCCGAACGCATTCCCAACCCCGATGCCGAGCGCAATCCCGCGATGGCGCATCTCTTCATCATCAACCCCCTGCATGGCGAACGCATGGACAGTCTGTTCTCCACCCATCCGAGCACCGACAACCGCATCGCCGCCCTGCAGGCAATGGCGCGGCAGATGGGCGATGGCGCTCCGCGAACCGCGCAGCGCCAGGCACCGACGCCATCGCAAATGGACGGGCCGCAAGCGGCTGGACCGTGGGGCAAGCCCGCCGAACCGGAACAGCCGACCGAACCGGCCAGCCCGAAATCCAATCCGTGGGGTCGCAACCGGACCGGGCCCAAGGGCCGGTGGTCGTGAGCGTGGCGGGCAGAGCACCTCGACGCACGGTTTCAGGCGATCAGGAACACAATGCCGGCGGCGAGTTCGTTGCCGGTCTCGCCGCGCGCAAGGCGGCCGCGCGGCTGCTGGCCGCAGTCATCGACGCACGCACGCCGCTAGACGGCCTGACCGATCACGAGAACGGCCACCCGCAATACCGGGCACTCGATTTGCGCGACCGTGGCCTGGTGCGCGCCATACTGGTAAGCGCGCTGCGCTACCGCATGACAATATCGGGACTGCTGGCGCGGCGCCTGGAAAAGCCGCTGCCGCCCAACGCGACCGCCTTGTCGCACATACTGCATGTGGCGGCAGCGCAGATCCTGTTCCTCGACATCCCCGACAGCGCCGCCGTCGACCTTGCCGTGACCCACGCCAAATCCGACCCCCGCACGCAGCGCTTTTCCGGCCTGGTCAACGGCGTGCTGCGCACGCTGGCGCGAGCCAAGGAAGTCGAGCTTCCGGCCGCGCTTGCCGCCACAGACGAAGCGCCAAAATGGTTTTCCGACCGGCTGAAGGCCGCCTATGGCACCGAGAAGGCCCGGCAGATCCTGGCTGCCCATCGCCACGAGGCGCCGGTCGATTTCTCGGTCAAGGCCGATGCCGAACTCTGGGCCGAAAAGCTCGGCGGCATTGTCCTGCCCACGGGAACGGTTCGGGTGGAGAAGCTAGCCTGCGCCGTCACGGAATTGCCGGGCTTCGCGGAAGGGGCATGGTGGGTCCAGGATGCGGCGGCCAGCCTTCCCGCCCGGCTGTTCGGCGATGTCACCGGCCTGCGCGTCGCCGACCTTTGTGCAGCGCCCGGCGGCAAGACCGCGCAGCTCATTCTCGCTGGCGCCAGGGTCACAGCGATAGACACCTCGAAGAACCGCTTGGCGCGGCTGGCGCAGAATCTCGACCGCCTCCGCCTCTCCGCCGACATCGTCCAGGCCGATCTGCTCAAATATGAGCCCAGCGAATTGTTCGACGCCGTGCTGCTCGATGCGCCGTGTTCCTCGACGGGCACGGTGCGGCGGCATCCGGACGTGCCGTGGACCAAGACGGCGGCGGACGTCGAAAAACTCGCCGACCTGCAACGCAGGCTGCTCGCCCGCGCCGTTACACTGGTCAGGCCCGGCGGCCGGATCGTCTTTTCCAATTGTTCGCTCGACCCGCTCGAAGGCGAAGAACTGCATCGTTCCTTTCTCAAGGACACGGCTGCGGTCATTGACGATCCGCTGCGGCAAGGCGAGATCGCCGGCATCGATTCGTTCCTGACGCCGCAAGGCATACTGCGCACCACGCCCGCCGATCTTGACCTCGGCGCGCCGGAGCGCTCCGGTCTGGACGGCTTCTTCGCCGCGCGCATGCGTCGAACCTTGGCCTAAGCACTGGGATTTGCAGATTTTTTTAGGAAGGAACCGGTCCAAAAGCAGGGGACCCGCCGCCGTCCTATGGAATTCGCCTTCGCATAAGTTCTTGAATCATATAAGCTTGTGCTTGGGGTAGAGGACGATCAGGAGGGGTTTTGGCACTGGCTGCCAGCAACACGACGCGTCTGTGGACGCTGGTCGCGAAGGAGTTCTGGCGCAAGACGCGCCGGCGCCTGCGTGCCAGCCCGGTCTACCGCTGGCGCTATTCCGGCCGCACGCCCGAACGTGTCCTGATCGCGCCGCCGGACCTGCGCCTCGCCGACCCCCAGATCGCACTCGAGATCTATTACGGCCGCTATCCCCTGTCTGGCCATCTGGTCGAGACCGGCGGCAAATCCCCTTTCCAGATCAATGTCCCCAATCACGGGTGGCAAAAGACGCTGCATGGCTTCCGCTGGCTGCGCCACATGCGTGCCGCCGGCACGGAGCTCGCGGCGGCAAACGCCCGCGCGCTCGTCTCCGACTGGATCGCCATGCATGGCAACCATATTTCGGGCATTGCCTGGGAGCCAGGCACGACGGCCAAACGCATCATCGCATGGCTGCAGCATTCCTCCGTCGTGCTGCAGGGCGCCGAGTTCCCCTTTTACCGCGCGTTCCTGAAATCGCTGGCCATGCAGATCCGCTATCTCAGGTCGATGGCGCGCGAAATGCCCGACGGCAAGGACCGGCTGCGCGCCCGCATCGCGCTGGCCTTCGCGGCACTGTCCCTGCCGGCGCCGGCCTCCGCGCTGC
>NZ_JAPYKP010000077.1:0-26188 GCF_037179725.1 Mesorhizobium sp. Cs1321R2N1
CCTGATTGGTGAAGACCAGGCCCTGCAGTGTTCCCTGCAGGCCGTCGGCGCCCGCGCCGATGCCCAGCAGCGTCACCGCATTGCCAATGTCGTGCGCGCCGGTGCCCTCGGCGAAGGTCGCTCCCGTGTAGTTCTGCGCCACCGGTCCATCATCGTCGATGGAGACAGTGAAGGTGGTGGTTGCGGTGCTGTTGTCGGCGTCGGTCACGGTGGCTGTGACGGTGAAGCCGAGATTGTCCTCGAAGGCCGTTTCCACCGCGCCGGTGGAGGGGTCGTCGTGAACCGGATGCGCGACCGGCTGGTTGAGGGCCGCCGTATAGTCGGCGCCGGTTGCCGTGATGTTGCTCAGCGTGATGGTGAACACCACGTCCGCGGTGCTGCTGCCATAGCCGGTCAGCGTATGGGTGGCGGCATCCCAGCTGGTCGAGACCGCTGTCCCGTCGAGCTTGGTCAATCCGGTGCCGGCAACCGACAGCGCGACCGAGCTCAAGGCATCGGCGCCCAGCGTGTAGGAGATATGGCCGCCCAGCACCTGGGCATCGTCGCCCGCGGCCGAGTCGTTGTTGCCGGTGGCAAGGTTGTCCTCGTCCACGACGAGGTTCGCCGAGGCCGCCACATTCGTGATGCCGCTGTCGGAGACCCCGAACGTCACCTGCCTGGTGACGGTGTCGCCGTCCTTGTCGCTCACCGTGTAGCTGAAGGTCTCGGTCACCGTCGTGGCGCTCGTCACGCTGGCCGGTGCGCTGTAGATCAGGTGGCCGGCGCCGTCGATCGACAGTGTTCCGCCCGTCGTGCCCTGATTGGTGAAGACCAGGCCCTGCAGTGTTCCCTGCAGGCCGTCGGCGCCCGCGCCGATGCCCAGCAGCGTCACCGCATTGCCAATGTCGTGCGCGCCGGTGCCCTCGGCGAAGGTCGCTCCCGTATAGTTCTGCGCAACCGGTCCATCATCATTGATGGCGATCGACAGCGTCGAGCTCGATGGACTGCCATCCTCGTCGGTGACGATAACGCCATAGTTGGCGAAAAGCTGGTCAGCTGCGCCGGTGATCCCCACGCCTGGATGCGCAACATTGTCGGTCAGCGTGAAGCTGTAGGTGACCGTGCCGCCGGCGTTTGTTCCGCTGAAGCCGGTGATCATCAGCGTGCCATAGACCGGGCCGCCGGCAATGACGACCGGAACCGAACCGGAATTGGCCAGAGCGGCATAGGTGATGCTGGTCGTGCCGACCTGCAGCGATCCCAGGCCATCGGGTGAGGTGAAGGCGAATGTGCCGACGGCGGTTTCCGAATGGTCGGAATTGTTGTTTGGATTGCTGTCGGACAATTCGCCCGACCCTGCGGGATTGGATCCGTGTGGCGGCAGTCCCTTCTCGTCGACCGTCGCGTCGCCGCCATCCGCCCGAGGCGTCAGGCCTGAAATGGTGGTGATGTCATCGGCGCCGTTGACGGTGATCGTCAGGGAGGCCGGCGAAGTGTCGCCGTCGCCATCCGTCACGGTGTAGCCGAAGCTTTCGCTCAGGCTCTGGCCCGCGGAGAGACCCTGGACAGCGGCATAGGCAGCCGGATTCTGAGCCTGCGTATAGAGCGCGTAGCTGTAACTGCCGTCGGCGCCAACTGTCAGCTGGCCGTAAATCCCGTTGACGTGATTGGTGACAGCGCCATCCCAGGCGATCGCGCCGAAGCCGTCGCTGCCAAGATGGTCGGCGTGGCCGTCGGTGATATTGGCGTCGCTGCCGCCGGTGCCGGTAACGACATTGCCGTCAGCCGTCGTCGGTCCGTCCTCGGTCACCGAATCCTGATCATTGACGGCCGCCGGGCCGTCATCCTGGAATTCGACGCTCAGGGCGACATGGGAAACGGCGGTGGTCGAATCGCCGTCGAAATCTGTGATCGTCGCCTTGACGTGCAGATCGGCGGCGACGGTCGCGATGTCGTCGAAGGCAGCCGCACTGCCGCCATCGATGCTGTGCGCGATCGGTTGATACTGGCCGATCCAGACCGCGCCGGTCGGGTCGACATAGACCTTGAATACGTCGACGCCGTTGGCCGACCCCACGAGAACGCCGTCGGCGTTCGTCGAGAGCAGAATTGTGGCGCCACCGATCGTCTTCAGTCCGGAATCGACATTGACGAGCGCATTTCCGTTGGCATCGGTCACCGCGAAGGAGAACGTGGCATTTTCGTCGGCGCCGACCGAGGCGTTGAAGAGCCCGAGCGCGCTTGCCGACGATTTCGCATAGCCGAGCGCGTCAGCCTCCTGGACCAGAGCCGGCGGGGGCAGGGCCGTATCGTTGGCCGGATTGGGGTCGGCGGAATTGTTGACGCCGGCGGATTCGTCATGGCTGACCCGGAAGACCTCGGTCTGTGTCGTGACGGTCGTGATCTTCGCCTCGATGCCGAATATCTTGAACGGATTTCCCCCGCTCAAGGTGGCATCGGTGCCGCCCGCATTGGAATCGAACGTGAAGTTGTTGTAGTTGCCCACCTTGAGTTGGTCGAATGGGGTGCTGCCCACGACTTCCACGGTAGCGCCATCCGGTACCCCGGCGAAGGCGTAGCCGACCTGCACGCCGCTTTCAAAGACGGCGGTGCCGGCTGTGAGCACGCCATTGACCGTCACGGTGAACGGCTCGAACACGCCGCCATCCTTAGCGCCGATGAACAGGACCGCATCATGGATATTGTGCGCGGGCGAAACGTCGATCGTGAACGCGACCGAAGAGACATCATAGGAACCGCTATCGGTGATGGTCGGCGGATTTGGATTGTTGGCCGTGACCACGAGGTTGTTGACGAAATCCATGGTCAGGATTTCAGGTCCGGTCACACCTGGATGGGTCTCGTATCCATCGATGATCTGGCCGTCGCCGACGCCGATCTTGGTGCCGGTGGTGTTGACGGAATTGTCGCCCTCATTGACGTCGACGCCGGACAGCTTGATGTCGTGATTGCCGGCGCCGTCCATGCCGCGAACATCGGTGTTACCGGCCTGCAGCGTGTAGACGATCGTTTCCGTGGTGGTGGTCGTCGTGGTGGCGGCATCCCGCGCGGTGATCTGCGGAACATCGTCAAGCACCTGGACCTTGAACGTGCCCGCCGCCAGTTCGACGGTGTCGCCATCGCCATCCTTGGCAATGATGAATGACGAAAAATCGATCCCGCCATTCGCAAGCGTGTTTTCCGTATTGTCACCCACGGCGCCGTTCAGCGTCGGATGGTCGATCTGATCGATCAGCGTGAAGACGTATGAGCCGTCGGCGCCGACAGTCAGCGTAAACACCGGTCTGTCCGTGCCCGCCTGGTAGCCGGCTCCGCCGCCGATATCGACATAGCCGGTGAGCGTGGTGCCGTCGGAGACAATCAGGACATCCGCGCCCTGCGAGTCGATGCCGGAGTCGGAAGGAGCAACTTGCGTGACCAGCCCAAAGGCCGATGTCGGGTTCGGACCGTCCGCACCGAAATCGACGAGAAGATTCAAGGCACCGGCGGCGCCTGTGGCAATGGCCGAGTTGGTCCCGGCGACTTCGCCGTCGGGCTGGGGATTGTCGACATTGCCGACAGACTGGGCATTGTGGAGGCCGTCCTCATCGACATTTGCCGTGAGCTGGGCCGTGCCGATGGCTTTCGGCACATCGTCGATGATGTTGACGGTGATGGTGCCGGTGGTGGAATTGCCGACGCTGTCGGTGACCGTATAGGTGAAGTTCTCCAGCCCCGAGATGGTCTGCGCACCGTCATCGGCCTGGGCGTTGAGATGGTTGCTGGTCAGCGTGTAGACATAGCTGCCGTCGGTATTGATATGGATTGTGCCGTAGGTGCCGACGGTGGTCTGCTCGGTATAGGTGAGCCCGCCGACACCGCCCAAGGCGTTGAGCTGGTTGGTCGCGTCGGTCTCGGTGGTCAGGAGCGGCAGCGAGCCCGTAACGGTGCCGGCGGCGAGATCGGCACCATCCTTGTTGAGGTCGAGTGCTGCTTCGTTGACGGTGACGTCGCTGTCGGCCGGAGCGACCAGCCCGGCATCGCTGAGATTGATGGTCAGCGTCGTGGTCGACAGGTCGCCGTCGCCGTCCTTGATCGTGTAGACGAAGACGTCGGTCGTCGCCGAGGTGATGTTGTTGGCGGTCGACTGATAGGTGTAGGACCCGTCGGCGTTGAGATGCAGCGTGCCGTGCAGGCCCGCTATGTCGGTGGCGACCCCGCCGGTCACCGCGGTTGAAGTGTCCGCACCAGCGGCTCGCACGCCGCTGACGGTGGCACCGTCGGCGCCGGCAACGTCGTTGGTCAGCACGCCGGCCGCGGCCGTGACGGTGAGCAGGACACCCTCGGTCACGTCGTTGCTGTCGGCATGGGCTGTCGGCACGTCGTCGATGATGTTGATGACCAGGTTGCCGGGAGGAGCCGTGTCGCCATCGCCATCCGTCACCCCAACCGCAAAATTCACGCTCGTATTGTCGCCCGAGGTGTTGTCGCCGAGAGTATAGGAGTAGCTGATCGTGCCAACGCCCGAGGCAGCATCATAGACATAGCTTGCGGTCAGCGAGCCGGTAGCGTCGCTGAAGGTCTGCGGGACACCGGTCAGCACATGGCCGCCCAGCGTCACTTCCGACACGCCGTCCGGCGAGGTGAAGCCGATCGTGCCCGATATCGTCTCGGAGTCCGACGCTGCATCCGAGCCGGCTGACTCGCCGCCACGGGCCGGAAGGCCGGCCTCATGGACCGTCGCTTCCCCTATGGCGCCAATGGAGGGAGTGGAATCATTTTCCAGGAGGCTCGGGAACAATTCGCGATGATCCGGCTGCCCAAATTGCAGGTCCGTTGGTGGCAGGAGGGCCGACAGGCCGAAGCCGTCGCCGATCCCGCCGGCAGGCTGTTCGAAATTGCCGCCGGCGCTCGAGGTCGAACCTCCCGGGCCCGCCGATATCGAGCCGTCCGCGCCGAAGGCGACATCGACATGGCTCGCTTCCAGCGCGGCGATCAAGGCCACACGCGGCACTTCGACTTCGCCGATGATGAAGGTCGGCACATTCAGGGCACCGTCCTTGATGACGATGACCGAGCCGTCCGCCTGCTCGAGCACGAGGTTGTGGCCGTCGACCTTGATGTTGTCGATCGAGACGTTGGCGGGAAGCTTTACGACGTTGCTTGCGTCCGCCACGTATTCGTGGGGGGCATTTGCCGCTGGCGGAGCAGCCGCTGGCGCGCCGCCGCCGACATCGACCGGCACAGGCTCGGCCGCTGCCGGCGCTGTTTGAGCCGGCGCCGCCGCTTGCTCGGCCGGCGCGGCCTGCGCCACCAACTGGATCGGCGCTGTCAGGTCGTGGTGATCGTTGGAGACGGAATGCTCGTCCCACGAGTTCGAAACGTTGTCCAACTCAATACTGGTCGTCATAGCTTTAACCCCTCCGGCATTTCCCGGAAAGAGACAGGCGGCGCCTCGACTTTGCAACGGTCCGTCAATCCATTCTATATATTTGGATATGCGTTCGATGACTTTTTTTACGCTTGGTAAACTGTGAACATATAATCAGTTATATCTTGCTTGGAATGCGCGGCGCTTTGCCACGACTAGCGCGAAAAACTTGGTAAATAGAAGTATAAATACGTATAAAATTTTACACAAAATAGCAAAACCACTTTGCGGGAAAGTTATCCACCTTCATTTCCAGTAATTTGAGACAAGATTGGTAGCGTCCACGGTCAAAGGTGGGCGTCATGAAAAAACAAAAGAATGCTCCGGGGAAGAGAAAACTCAAGCTGCTTCTGCTGGCACTGGGGATAGCCGGCGCGACGCAGCCAGCCCTTGGCGGGCCGGTCATCAGGGATTTTCTGCCCGAACCGGCACTGCTTGGAACGGTCCAGGCGCCGCCTGGTCTCGGCGGCATTTCGCTGCGGAGGTACCAGCCCTGGCTGTTGCCGGCCGCCGCCTACCAGATCAGCCTCGTCCTGAACGGCTACAATCCCGTTTCCGCGCAAGACCGGTCCAGCGCCTTGATGGCGCAAGAAGGCAGGGATATCGACCCGATGCAGACTGCGTCGATTATCCCGGGCGTGTTCGGGTCGGTTGCGCTGTCCATGCGCAATTTTCCGGTTTCGGCGCGCTGGGCACCGGTCTACCAGGCCATAACCGGTTGCACCGCCGGCAGTCCCTGCGACCACAAGAGCCCGGCCTTCGCGGCCATGGTTTCGGCTGCCCAAGGCAAGGGATTTGTCGAAAAACTGTCGTTCATCAACAGCGGCATCAACCACTTGATCGCCTACAGGAAGGATAGCGTCGTTTACGGCAAGCTCGACTACTGGGCGAAGCCTTCGGAAATCCTCGCCAATCGCGCCGGCGACTGCGAGGACTTCGCCATTCTCAAGATGACGGCGTTGCTGAGGGCCGGCATTCCGGCACGCAGCATGTCGCTCGTCGTTCTCCAGGACCGCAAGCGAGGTTTCTTCCACGCCGTGCTTTCGGTGAGCACTGCAAGCGGCGCTTACATTCTCGACAGTCTCAACAATACGGTGCTCAAGGACAGCGCTCTTCCGGACTATCAGCCACTGTACTCGTTCAGCACCGACCGGGCATGGATCCATGGGTCCAAACCGGGGGCCGCGCAGATGGCCGACGTCAAGGGCGGTTTCGAAACCGTCGCGCCTGGCGAAGGTGCGCAGATGGAAGTCAAGTAAAGGCAAAGCGCCGTCGCGTTTTTGTCCTGGCCGAATGCCCAGAGCAATTTCAGGAAAAATGCATAGCGCTTCCGCCGGGAGTTGCGAAAGGATGAGCGGCTCTAGCCGTTGAAGACAAAAGCCATCAGCAATTCCGGGTCCAGCACCGGCGCGCGCACCACGTTAAGCTGACCCCGGTAACGGCGCTCGCCGGCGCCGATCACAAATCCGCTCGCAACGGCAACGTCGCCGTTGGTGTCGAGGCGCGCGAATATATCCGCCACGTTGAGATCCAGCGCCAGCTTCAGGTCCTGCCGCGTGTCTCCGTCGAACGCCGTCGGCAACTGCCGTTTGACCAATTGCTGGAATGGCGCATTGAACGTCACGATCTTCTTGGTCGATGCCAAGGCGAAAGCCGGCGACGGACAGGCAAGCAGAATGGCGTTTACCGTCCTGATCGACGCAAGCCTGCGCAAATTCAGGTTCTCGTGTCCCAACGCGCGAATGCAGGCCACCCGAATTGCCGAGGTCAGGTTTCCGTTCTCCGCGTGACTTTCGGCGATCTCGTCGACCAGCATGCCGATGGTGCATTTGCGGCTCTCGGCCATCTGTTTCAGCGAAAGCCAGAAAGCCCGTTCCAGACGGATGCCGCGCCTTGTGCCGCCGCGCGCCACGACGCGGAACTCGAGCTCGAAATCTTCTGTCGGCAGCGGCAGAAGCAAACGGTCTTCGGGGGGCGGGGGAGAGATGGCGCTAGCGCTCACTCATTGCCTCCTGACGTGCTTTGTTGATCGGCTTCAGCAGGTAGCTCAGGATCGTCTTGCGTCCGGTTTTGATATCCACGGAACAGATCATGCCGGGGATGATCGAATATGCCTTTCCGTCTCGCTCCAGTGTCGATTTGTCGGTTGAAACACGCACCTGGTAATAGGGCTCGCCCGTCTTCTGATCGACCAGGCTGTCCGCGGTAATGTTGGAAACCTTGCCTTCGATGCCGCCAAAGATCGAGAAGTCGTAAGCCGTGACCTTTATCAAGGCATCCTGGTCGGGGCGTATAAAGGCGACATCGCGGGGCGAAACACGCGCTTCGACCAGCAATGTCTCGGAAGTGGGCACGATGCCGGCTACGACAGTTCCGGGCTGGACGAAGGCGCCGACGGTGTTCAGTTCCATCGTGTTGACGATCCCGTCCACCGGAGAACGGATATCCGTTCGCGCGACCTTGTCGGTCGCGCCGCGAATGGTTTCGTCCACCACCGAAAGATCGGCCAAGGCCTGCGTCAGGTCATCGAGCGCTTCCTGCTTCAACTGCAGCCCGAGTTCCTCGACCTGGAGCTGCGCCTCGGTGATCGCCGACTTGGCCTTCTTTATCGTCTCGCCGGCCAGGTTCAATTGGCCGTTGAGTTCGGTTTGCTCCTGCTCGACCTTGAGCTGCTCGGTCCTTGCCATCAGACCTTTCTTGACCATCGCCTCGACCAGCTTCGCCTGCTGGTCGCTCACAGCCAGGTTTTTTGTCAGGCGGTCGAGATTGGCGTTCGCCTCGTCGAGTTCCTTTTCGCGCTGGTCGAGGCGCGACTTGAGCACCGACAGCTTGTTGTCGAAGTTTTCGCGCCGGGCAACGAGCAGATTTTGCTCGTTGTCGCAGATTTCCGGCGCCACCGCCTGAATGTCCCGCGGACACGGAAACGATCCGGTGATGCTGCCGCTCTGTTCGTATTTGAGCCTGGCGATCCGTGTTTGCAGGGCCCGCGCCTTGGCCTGCTGTTCGCCGAGGCTGGACGTGTTCAAAGTGTTGTCGAGACGAATGATAAGGTCGTTCTTCCTGACGACCTGCCCCACCTTAACGGCGATTTCCTGAACGACGCCCGGCTCGCTGGCTTGGATGACCTGGGTCTTGGAGGCCGGTATGACCTTGCCGTCGCCACGCGCGATCTCGTCGACCTCGGCGAATGATGACCAAGCGACAAAGGCGACGAAGAGCGCCGCTATGATGAATATGGACGCCGTCGCAAAAAGCGGCGGGCGGTCTTCCCTGGCAAGCATTTCCTACGCCCCGTTATTATATCGGTTTCAGCCGATATAATTTGTTCCTTCAGGTATTGGTTCTCTGCAGCGCCTGAATGACTTGTTCTTTTGGTCCATCGGCAACGATCTTTCCCTGCTCGACAACAATAAGGCGATCAGCCAATTCGAGCATGCTGAAGCGATGCGTCGAGACGATCAGCGTCGTGTTGCGGTCAAAAGCTGTCTTGAGTTGCTTGATCAGCTGTCGTTCCGAAGCCAGGTCCATCGAGCCGGACGGTTCATCCAGAAAGACGATCTTCGGCTTGGTCAAAAGCAGTCGGGCAATCGCCACCGTCTGTCTCTGCCCGCCGGAAAGATTGGTGCCCCGCTCGCCGACATTCATGTCGTAGCCGCGTGGATGGCGAGAGACGAACTCGTCGACGCCGGCGGCTTTTGCGGCTTCGATGATCTGTTCGTCGGTCGCCTCGGGAGCTGCCATGAGCAGGTTCTCCTTCACGGTGCCCGAAAACAGATCGCCGGCTTGCGCGACGATACCCACGGCGGCGCGCACCTCCGACGGGTGATACTGGCGGATGTCGATGCCATCCAGCAGCAGCTCGCCTGAACTCGGCAGGAAAAGCCTGCCGATCAGGCGTCCCATCGTTGTCTTGCCTGACCCGATGCGGCCGATGATGCCGATGCGCTCGCCCGGCTTCACCGAGAAGTTCAGGCCGGACAGAACCTCGTTTTCCGAGCCGGGGTAGACGAAGCCGACATTCTTGAACGTCATCGCCCCATTGCGGATCGGGCGATTGACAAAGCCCACCGTGTCCGGCCGGTCCTCCGGTTGGGCCATGATGGAATTCACCATTCTCAGGGAGAGCATGGCCTGGCGAAATCTCGACAAGGTGATCGCGATCTGGCCGAGCGGAGCCACGGCCCGGCTGGCCAGCATCACCGTGCCGATAATGGCTCCTGTCGAAACATGCCCTTCCGAAAAGGCATAGGCCCCGGCCACGACCAGGGCGACCGTCACAAGCTGCTGGATGGCCTGGGTGATGTTGCCGGCCGCCGCCGAGAGCTGCTTGATCTTCTCCGAGGTGTTGGCCGCGTTCTTCGAATGCTCGCCCCACTTCCTCAGCAAATAGGCTTCGGCGCGCAGGGACTTGATTGTTTCCAGCGTGGAGATGGACTCGACCAGCAAGGCCTGGCGCTGGGATGCCTCGTTCATCGAGGCTGCGACCCGTTTGCCGATGCGGCGTTGCGTGACGAGGCCGACTATCACCGACGCCACGAATGCCAAGGCCGGTATGATGACCAACCAATCGCCGATCGCGTAGATGACCAGCAGGAAGATGAAGACGAAGGCCGTGTCGATGAAGACGCTGATGGTGTTGGAGGTGAAGAACTCCCTGACGAACTCATATTGAGTGACGCGATTTGCATATTCGCCGGTCGAGCCCGGGCGCGCGGACAAGGATGAATTCAGCACCTTCTCGAACAGCAAATACGATATCCGCAGGTCCGCCTTGCGCCCGGCATAGTCGATGAGCGAGGCCCGGGCCGTCTTCAGAAGCAGGTCGAAAAGAATGACGGCACCGATACCGATCGCCAGCACCCAAAGCGTCGATATCGCCTTGTTCGGCAATATGCGGTCATAGACGTTCATGGTGAAGATCGGCGAGGCGATGGCCAGCAGGTTGATGAAGATCGCCGACAGCACGACCTTCGAATAGGTGCGCCAGAAAGCGCCCATCGTTCCCGTCAGCCAATGGCGCCGTTCGATCTGCTGCGCCGACCCGACCTTCATGCCTTCGGTGGCGTTGGCATAGGTGATCGAGAAGGATACGCCGCCGCTGATGTAACTTGCGGCCAGCTCGGATTTGCCGACGGTCGTGCGCCCGTCTTCCTGCGGGGCAGTGAGATACCCGTCGCCGTCGATTTCCGCCAGCAGGGCGATCGGCAACTGGCTGACACGGAAGAGAATTGCCGGAAGATCGAGGCGACCGCGCAAGAAGTCGCGATGGTTGAATTCGTGGGTCTCGAGACCGATGCGTTCGGCAAGATGCCTGATCTCGGTGACCTCGATGCGCGTGTCCGAAATCGGCACCCCGGCAAACAGCACGGTTTCCGCGCTCGGCCTGCCGAGATAGGCGGCAACCGCCGAAAAGCAGGCCTTGAATGCCTCCTTGGGCGACAGAATATGTGGCTGCTGATTCACGACCTGCCCGCCAGGACCCTCAACCCCCCTTACACCGGCTCACTTCTTCCTGACCGGGGCAAGGATGTCGAAAGGTATATCGTTCGTCTGTTCCGACGGAGTCCGTGCATAGGTTTCGGTGTCCGCGGTCGCCGGAACAGCAAATTCGTCCTTGGCGTAGGCCGTGGCCTGCTTTGGCGGATGGATGTCCATCGTTTTCAGCAACTGCCCGGTCGCTGCCAGAAGCCGATATTGGGCAAAGAGGGATGCGTAGGACGCGGTGTCCGCCAGCGTCGCTGTGTTGAACCGTGTATTTTGCGCATCCAGCACATCGAGCAGCGAGCGCTGTCCGACCTTGAACTGCTCGCGATAAGAGGCAACCAGCTTCTCGTTGGCAGCGGCTTGCAGCTTCAGGGTCTTTGCCAGATCGGCTTGCCGGAAGCGGCGATCCCAGGACGTGCGAACGGCCTCTTCGATCTCCCGCAGAACCTGATGCAGCCCAAGCCGCTGCTCGCTGGCGCGGCGGATTTGCTCCTGCTCATTCGCTTTGTCGATGCCGCCGCGGTACAGGTTCCAACGCAGCACCAGTCGTGCCTGCAAATCGGACGTGTCTCCATTGTCGCCGTCAATGTCATATCCGGCCCGGGCGGTGCCTTCGGCGACGATCGAAGGGCCGTATTTTGCCCGAGCGGCGTCAACCTGCGAGGCCGCGGCCGCAATATCGCTATTGGCCATGTGGACGCGCGGATTGTTCTCCCGCGCAATGCCCAGTGCGTCGTCGAGGGACCTTGGCAGCGCGGAGGAAACGTCGCCAGGCCGCGAAGCATTGGTCAGCGGTTTCCCGACTGTCTTGAAGAAGCGTATCCTCGAGGCCTCGAGTTCCTCGGAGGCTTCCTGCATGCGGGCCTTGGCCGCAAACAAGCGCTCCTCGGCCTGTTGCCGGTCGGCTTCGTTCAACCCGCCGCCTGCTATGCCTTCCCGGATGTCGTGGAGAATCGCTTGATGAAAGCCCAGATTCTTCCTTGCCTCTGCCACGATCGAGCCCTGAAGCATGTATTCCAGGTAATCCTGAACAACCGACAGCCCGATGAACTCGGATCGCTCTAGCACGCGGAACGAGGCGCCATCGACTCGCGAGGCCTGACGGTTGAGTTCGGCTCGCCTTGCGCCGCTGTCATAAAGCGTTTGTGAAACCGTCAGATCGGTCTCCGCGGGATAAAGCGCATCGTGCTCGATGGAGAGCGCTCGGCGGGAGGAGTTGTCCAGGCGGCGAGCACCAGTAGATGCCTGCAGGTCGACGCTTGGGAGATAAAGCCCTTTCGCCTGCCGCAGCTCGAACTCGATCGCCTCACGGTTTTCGATGGCCTGGCCGATTTCCGGGTTGGATTCCACCGCAACCGCCATGGCCTCCTTGAGCGTCAATGCATGCGCGCCCCAGCAGCTCAGCATGGTAGCCGTCATCAAGAGGCCAACGCCCATGACCTTGGTCGACAGACCTGTCGTCTTCATTTTCCCACCCACGTTTCCCCGCTCTTTCAAGAGCGCCCCAGCCGGGCTCGGCGCCTGGCTTTGTTCGCTATCTTACAAATTAACGTGGACGTTTCATTATTAAGCTGTGACTAAATGATAGATTTTGGGCAGACGGCCAGAAAATGTAGCAAAAATACCACATATTTGAGATGTTGGCGGATCAAGTGCCGGTGTCGAAACTTGAAGCACCGCAACAAGATATGAAGATGGGCAACAGCAAGCCTGTTCTGACAGCATGCTGACGAGTACGCATGCCAGCAAATAAAATTGCTCTCGCAGGCAATAAGGGCACCCTTAACAAACTCAGGCGAAGGAGGGCTTAGTCCGGCCACCCCCATTGCCAACATGTTCTGGTCGCGCTTTGACATCTAAGTGGCTGGCGAGATCGCCGAGACACGGCCGAGCGGGACACTTGGTTAGAGCAGGGTCGATTCGGTGCGTGCTTCGGTCTCGATGAAGGTCTGCGCTTGGCTGGGGCGCCAGGATTCGAACCTGGGAATGTCGGTACCAAAAACCGATGCCTTACCACTTGGCGACGCCCCAATAGCCGTCTGAGTCGCTGTGCGGCGCGTTATTAGCAGAGCAGCCGAAAAGCACAATGCTTATGAGCGACCGCGAAGGCACCCGGCTGACCAGCAGCGCGATTGCCGCCAAATGATCCAACGGGTTATACGGACCACACAGCCAACTCGTTGCCGGCTGGGTCGACAAAGTGGAAGCGTCGACCACCGGGGAATGGGAATATCGGCTTGACGATCGTTCCGCCGGCGCTTTCGACGGCGCCAAGGGTTTCTTCCAGATTCTCACTGTAAAGCACAGGCAGCGGCTTGGCCGGCGCTTCTTCCGCATCGGCCTGAAAACCTCCGTCCAGCCCCTCCGCAAAGGCCGAATAGGTCGGTCCATAATCGGTGAACGACCAGCCAAAGGCGGCACTGTAGCCTTTCATCCGGTCCAGCGTGCCGCCGGCCGCAGGCATTTCCAGATAGTCCAGTTTTCCAGACTGTTTCATGAGGCACCTCTTTGTTCCCTTTATGTTCTAGACATCGAACCATCAGGTGGCAAGTCTTTTTGACGCATCCTGGGGGATGGCTTTTTCTTAATCGATTGTAGCGACCCGACGACTCGCCCGGCGCTTGCGTTTCGCACTGCAGCATCATATCGCTCGAAGTCGGACACGGGCGGAGCTTTCCGTTTCGCCAATCTTTCCAATCTCCTGCAACCGGAGAGCAAAGCATGACCAAATGGGTTTTCACCTTTGGCGATGGTGCGGCGGAAGGCCGTGCCGGCGACAGGAATCTGTTGGGCGGCAAGGGCGCCAATCTGGCCGAGATGTGCAGCCTGGGCCTGCCGGTGCCGCCGGGCTTCACGATCACCACCGAGGTCTGCAATGCCTACTATGCCGATGGCCGTGCCTACCCGGCGGGATTGGAAGCCGACGTCACCGTCGCGCTCGATCATATCGGCCGGCTGACTGGCCGCCGGTTCGGCGACCCGTCGAAGCTGCTCCTGGTTTCGGTGCGTTCCGGCGCCCGGGCGTCGATGCCCGGCATGATGGACACCGTGCTCAATCTCGGATTGAACGACGAGACGGTCGAGGCGCTGGCCTCCGATTCCGGCGATGCGCGCTTTGCCTATGACAGCTACCGCCGTTTCATCCAGATGTATTCCGATGTCGTCATGGGTCTCGATCACGAGGTGTTCGAGGAAATCCTGGAAGACCAGAAAGCCAGCCTCGGCCATGAGCTCGACACCGAGCTGACGGCCATCGAATGGCAAGGCGTCATCGCGCTCTACAAGGCCAAGGTCGAGGAAGAGCTGGGCAAGCCGTTCCCGCAGGATCCGCACGAGCAGCTCTGGGGCGCGATCGGCGCGGTGTTTTCGAGCTGGATGAACAACCGCGCCATCACCTACCGGCGCCTGCACGATATTCCCGAAAGCTGGGGCACGGCGGTCAATGTCCAGGCCATGGTGTTCGGCAATATGGGCGAGACCTCGGCCACCGGCGTTGCCTTCACCCGCAACCCGTCGACCGGCGAAAAGCAGCTCTATGGCGAGTTCCTGGTCAACGCGCAGGGCGAGGATGTCGTTGCCGGCATCCGCACGCCGCAGAACATCACCGAGGCGGCGCGCATCGCGGCGGGTTCCGACAAGCCGTCACTGCAGAAGCTGATGCCGGACGCCTTCCAGTCCTTCGTCACCATCTCCGACAGCCTGGAAAAGCACTACCGCGACATGCAGGACCTCGAATTCACAATCGAGCGCGGCAAATTGTGGATGCTGCAGACAAGGTCCGGCAAGCGCACCGCCAAGGCAGCACTCAGGATCGCGGTCGAGATGGCCAGGGACGGGCTGATCACCAAGGAGGAGGCGGTCGCTCGCATCGATCCGGCTTCGCTCGACCAGTTGCTGCACCCGACTATCGACCCAAAAGCCGCGCGCGACGTCATCGGCGTCGGCCTGCCGGCGTCGCCGGGAGCCGCCACCGGCGAGATCGTCTTTTCCTCCGGCGATGCCGAGGATCTGAAGACGCAAGGACGCAAGGCGATCCTGGTGCGCATAGAGACCAGTCCGGAAGATATCCACGGCATGCATGCGGCCGAAGGCATCCTGACCACGCGCGGCGGCATGACCAGCCACGCCGCCGTCGTTGCGCGCGGCATGGGCAAGCCTTGTGTGTCGGGCGCCGGCTCGCTGCGTGTCGACTACAGGGCCGGCACGCTGCTCTCGATGGGACAAACCTTTCGCAAGGGGGACATCATCACCATCGATGGCGGCAACGGCCAGGTGCTCAAGGGCGCCGTGGCGATGCTGCAGCCGGAATTGTCAGGCGATTTCGCCGCGATCATGGAGTGGGCGGACGCGGTGCGCCGCATGAAGGTGCGCACCAATGCCGAAACGCCGCTCGATGCGCGCATGGCGCGCTCTTTCGGCGCCGAAGGCATCGGTCTTTGCCGCACCGAGCACATGTTCTTCGACGGCGCCCGCATCGTCGCCATGCGCGAGATGATCCTGGCCGACACCGAGAAGGACCGGCGCGCTGCGCTGGCCAAGCTTCTGCCCATGCAGCGCTCGGATTTCCTGGAGCTGTTCGAAATCATGGCCGGCCTGCCGGTGACGATCCGCCTGCTCGATCCGCCACTGCACGAATTCCTGCCCAAGACGGAAGCAGAAGTCGCCGAAGTCGCGGCCGCCATGAACGTGTCGCCCGACAAGCTCAGACAGCGCACCGAGGCGCTGCACGAATTCAACCCGATGCTCGGCCATCGCGGCTGTCGGCTCGCCGTCTCTTACCCGGAGATCGCCGAGATGCAGGCGCGCGCCATTTTCGAGGCGGCCGTCGAGGCCGGCAGGAAAGCCGGCGCGCTGGTGGTGCCCGAGATCATGGTGCCGCTGGTCGGCCTGGTGAAGGAACTCGATTATGTGAAGGCGCGTATCGATGCGGTCGCCAAGAGCGTCATGGACGAGAGCGGCGTCAAGATCGATTACCTCACCGGAACGATGATTGAACTCCCCCGCGCGGCGATCCGTGCCCATGTCATCGCGGAGTCGGCCGAGTTCTTCTCCTTCGGCACCAACGACCTCACCCAGACCACCTTCGGCATCTCGCGCGACGACGCGGCCTCCTTCCTGGAAACCTACCGCCAGAAGGGCATCATCGAGCAGGATCCGTTCGTCTCCCTTGATATCGACGGTGTCGGCGAACTGGTGCGCATGGCGGCGCAAAAGGGCAGGGCGACGCGGCCTAGCCTCAAGCTTGGCATCTGCGGCGAACATGGTGGTGATCCCTCGTCGATCCGCTTCTGCGAGGATGTCGGGCTCGACTACGTCTCCTGCTCACCCTATCGCGTGCCGATAGCCAGGCTGGCGGCGGCGCAGGCCGCGGTGCACGCGGCAAAGGCAGGACGCGGCTAGACCGGTACGAAGCTTACGGTTTTGTATGAAAACTCACGCGAACGTGCTGGCGACATGAGCGTAATCTCGACATTGTTTGCGACCAATTTGCGGATGACCGCCAATTGTCTCCGGAAACAGACGTTGCAGATATCACCCGCTCCGTTCCGCTCCATCCTGATTATTCAAACGAATTTCATAGGCGATATCGTCCTCGCCTCGACGCTCGCCAGGAACCTGCAGCTCGAATTCCCCGGCGCCAGGATCGTATTCCTCTGCGAAGCCCACTTCGAGAGCTTCGTGGTTGCACATGGCATCGCTTCCGAGGTGGTTGCGTTCAGGCGGGCCCGCATGCGAGGCAACCCGCTGGAGCGTGGAAAAGAGCTTTATGCCGTGGTGCGGGCGCTGCGCCGCTTCCACTTCGACCTGACGATCGATTTGACCGATTCCAAGACCTCTCGGGTCGTCAGCGGGCTCGTCAACGCCAGGAAGCGTGTCGGCTACAATCCTCCCGAGAGGCCGCTGAAGCTGCTGGAGCGGCAGCCCGCCAATGTGTTTGCCAAACCATACGGGTTTGGCGGGCAGCATTTTGTCTATCGCTATCTCTCCCCTCTTGAAGCACTCGGCATCGATTTGCGCGTGACGGTACCGAGCATCCAGCCGCCGACATTCGAGGCCACGAAAGCCCTGGCGCTTCTGGGCACGCACGATATCCACCCGAACGCCTTCGTCGCCGTCCATGCGGGCGCGAGTTTCAAGGGCCGGCAATGGCAGCCGGAACGGTTTGCCGAAGCAATTGACCAGGTTGCGGCCGAAACCGGACTGGGCGTCGTCCTGGTGGGAGGGCCAGGCGAACGTGAAACCGCCGCGCGGATCGTTTCCGGGACCGTGACGCCGGTGGTCGACCTGGTCGGAGCGCTTTCGCTCGAGAGCCTGCTGGCGGTCCTGGAACAGGCCCGGCTGTTTCTCGGCAACGAAAGCGGCCCGATGCACATGGCCGCTGCCGCGGGGACCCCGGTTGTCGGCCTTTTCGGCCTGACGCATCCGTCGCGCTGGGGACCTGTCGGCGTGCCCAGCATCGCGCTTCGGCCGTCAATGCCCTGCGATTGCGTGGCCAGGGATTTGTGTCGCCGGTCCGACCCCAGCAAGGCTTGCTGTGTCTGGCGTCTGGAGGTGAAGCCGGTCGTCGACGCCGTGCGCGAGATCCTCGCACGCACCGATCTGAAAAAGGAACGCGTTGTCTGAGGGCGATCGGTCGGCAAGACTGTCGCCGAATGTTCACCAAGCCGGAGGTCAAATTGCCGCGCCAGGCGTTTTTCTGCTATCCCTCGTCCGATTTCCGCCTTCATGCGGGTTTTTTGGGATGGCGGCTTGAAGTCGCCAGCCGGGAATTTGGTTTCGGGAAGTTGGTTTGATGCGTCTGCTGCAAAAACATCTCTGCACGATCGCCATGTCGGTGGCGCTGATATCCGGTGCCCATGCCGCGCCGCTGGTCGAACCCACGCTGCACATCAAGCCGGCTGCAAGCGGAACCGGCCGCGTTGCGCTCACGCTCGATGCCTGCGGCGGCAAGACCGACACGCGCATTCTCTCGGCGCTGGTGGACAACAAAATACCGGCCACCATTTTCGTCACCGGCATCTGGCTGAAGCGCAACGCCGAGGCCGTCGCGATCATGCGGGCGCATCCCGACCTGTTCGAACTGGAAAATCACGGCGGCCGCCATGTTCCGGCGGTCGACACGCCACGGAAGATCTATGGCATAAGCAGCGCCGGCAGCCCGGAGGCTGTGCTCGCCGAGGTCGAGTCAGGGGCCGCGGCTCTGGCCACGACCGGCGAGCCGGCGCCGAAATGGTTCCGTGGCGCAACCGCCGAATACAGCCCCTCGGCCATCGCGATGATCCGCAAGCTGGGCTTCAAGATTGCCGGCTTCTCGATCAATGGCGACGGCGGCTCGCTGCTCGGCGCCAAGGAAACTGCCAAGCGTATCGCCGCTGCCAAGGATGGCGACGTCATTATCTCGCACATCAACCAGCCGACCCACGCCGCCGGCGAGGGCGTGGTGCAGGGCCTGCTGGCACTCAAGGACAAGGGCATGACCTTCGTGCGGCTCGACGACGCCGACGGGACGGGCGATCACGGCACCACTGAATAGGGCGGTTCAGTGTTTGATTAGAATCGCCGAACCGCTCTAACGACTGGGCATGAACCGAATCTCAATGCACCCTTAAGTGCGTCGGCCGAAGCGTTCAGTCCGGCTTGGCGTCGATGGCGACCTTGCTGGCATAGAACGCGCCGTGGTCGCGGATCTCGGTCATCTCGTCATACGGCTGGCGGTAGGCCCACATCGCGTCCTTGCCCGCTTCGCCCGCCGGCAGCACGCTCCAATAGCTGGCGTCACCCTTATAGGGGCAGTGGGTCGCGTGGTCCGTTCGGCTGAGCTTGTCGAAATCGATGTCGGCGAACGGAATGTAGAAGGCGGCGGGGTAGGGGGCCTCCGTCAGCACCTTCGCCCTGGCGGACGACGCGATGACGGTATCGCCGGCGCGGACCGTGACGGTGCCGGAATAGGGCTCTATCGTGATGATCTTGTCGGGATTGCGCTGGAAGCCGGGTGCCGGGTTGGCGATCTTGTCCATGCTGGTTCCTCCTTGCCCCGACCTTAAGTGTGGTGGACGGCCGGATTGCGCAAGACCCGTAGTCACAAACATAACAGACGCCATGCGCCCGTGCGTGGCGCGAAGATTGCCTTCTCGTGGCCGCGGAAATTCAGGCGGCGGTTTTGAAGGCATCCATCAGCCCGGCATAGGCGGCCGCGATGCCCGCCACCGGATTGCTGCTTCTGGAAATGGTCTCGACTTTCAGCGCCCCGCCGCCGGTTGGCAAGGTGAGCAGCAGGAACTGGCGATTGCCGCCATCGCCGACGGATGCCGCCGCGACATGCTGGCCTTCCCCTTCGTTCTGGACGCACATCTTGAACAGCAGCGTGCCGCCGACCGCTTCCAGCGCGCCGCCAACAACTTCTACGAACTCGTCTTCGGAAACAGTCTTTTCGTCCGGCACCAGATCGGCCAGGCTTTCGGCAAGCGTACTCTCGAGAACCTTATCGTCGAGCGCGTCCATGCGAACCTCTCTCAGTCGCCAATCGCACCCCTTTGCCCGTTAACGAAGTTTAACACCGACGATGGCCGGATTATGACACTTTTTGCGGTTGGTCCGATCACGAGAGTTTGCGCCGACGTAATGTATTTGAAGCCCCTGTCACTCGAATGGCAGCAAGGCCCGCCAAACGAAATCAAAAAGCGTCCGGATTCAATCGTTTGCCAAATACAGGTCGAACTCCGACTTTCGTCCGCTGCGCCCGTAGGTGGCTGGACAATTCGCCGGTTCGCTTCACAATGCGATCAAAAGCGCGACATGAAAAGCGTGAGGGAGGGAACGGCATGCTGGGATTGATGCAGGAATGGCCGCTACTGTGCCACAAGCTGATCGACAACGCTGAAAGGCAGCATGGTGTGCGCGAGATCGTGTCGCGTTCGATCGAGGGACCGATCGTGCGCACCACCTACGCCGACATCCATCGTCGTTCCCTCAAGGTCGCCCAGCGCTTGGAGCGCGACGGTTTCGCGTTAGGCGACCGCATCGCGACACTGGCCTGGAACACCGCCCGCCACATCGAGGCCTGGTACGGCATCATGGGCATCGGTGCTATCTACCATACCCTCAATCCGCGCCTGTTTCCCGAACAGATCGTCTGGATCATGAACCACGCCGAGGACAAGGCCGTCTTCGTCGACCTTACCTTCATCCCGTTGCTCGAGAAGATCGCGGGTGCCGTCCAATCGCTGAAGAAGGTGATCGTGCTCACCGACAAGGCGCACATGCCGCAAACGACCCTGCCCGGTGTTGTTGCCTACGAGGACTGGCTTGACGAGGTTGATGGCGACTTCGCCTGGAAGACCTTTCATGAAGGCACCGCGGCCGGCATGTGCTATACGTCCGGCACGACGGGTGACCCAAAGGGCGTCGTCTACAGCCATCGCTCGAACGTGCTGCACGCCATGATCGCTGCCATGCCCGACGCCATGGGCCTGTCGGCGCGCGACACGATCCTGCCGGTGGTGCCGATGTTCCACGCCAATGCCTGGGGCCTTGGCCAGAGCGGGCCGATGACCGGCGCCAAGCTGGTCATGCCTGGCTGCAAAATGGACGGCGCCTCGATCTATGAGTTGCTCGATCAGGAGAAGGTGACATTCAGCGCCGCCGTGCCGACCGTGTGGATGATGCTGCTGCAATATCTGGAAGAGACCGGCAAGACGCTTCCCCATCTCAACAAGGTCGTGATCGGCGGCTCGTCGTGCCCGCGCGCGATCATGGCGAAATTCCAGGACAAGTACGGTGTCCAGGTCATCCACGCCTGGGGCATGACCGAAATGTCGCCGCTCGGCACGCTGTGCACCCTGAAGCCGGACTATGCAGGCCTGGACGGCGAGGCGAGGCTCGACGTCCAGGGCAAGCAGGGTTACCCGCCTTTCGGCGTCGAAATGAAGGTGACGGACGACGCCGACAACGCGCAGCCCTGGGACGGCAAGACGTTTGGCCGGCTCAAGGTACGCGGCCCGGCCGTCGCCCGCGCCTATTATGGCGGTGTGGGCGCGGAGCAGTTCGATGAGGATGGCTGGTTTGATACCGGAGACGTCGCGCATATCGATGCCGGCGGTTACATGCAGATCACCGATCGCGCCAAGGACGTCATCAAGTCCGGCGGCGAATGGATTTCGACCATCGACCTGGAAAATCTGGCTGTCGGCCATCCCGATGTGGCGGAAGCGGCGGCGATCGGCGTCCAGCATTCGAAATGGGGCGAGCGGCCCTTGCTGGTCGTCGTCGCCAAACCTGGCAAGGAACCGACCAAGGCCGAGATTCTCGATTTCATGGATGGCAAGGTGGCCAAATGGTGGATGCCGGACGACGTCGCCTTCGTCGGCGAGATACCGCACACCGCCACCGGCAAGATCCAGAAGATCACCTTGCGTCAGCAGTTCAGGGACTATCGCTTGCCGACGGATTGAGGGGATGTTGCGTGTTTCGGCTTCAAGCCGCCGCAAAAAGGCACTAAACCTCCATCCGGGTTGGGGCAGCGCAGAGCATAATGGTTAGCATTCCCGAACGGCAAACGTCGAAGGCTGCCGGCTGGTCGCGGCGCACGGCCGCCTTTTCGATGGTGCTTTTGCTGACGAACTTTGTCGGCCATCGTTTCGGCCTCGTCCAAACGCCGGTGTTCCTGTGGGTGCTGGGCATTGTCGCCCTGCTGGCGGCGCTGGCGCTGCTGTTTGCCGGCCTGGCCTTTGCAAGGCTGTGGAATTTTGGCGACCGTGGTGGCCGTGATCTCACCGTCGGCGCCTTGCTGGCACTGCTGGTGCTCACCCCCTACGGCGTTGCCGCCTACTGGGCGACGATCTATCCGCCACTGCGCGACATCTCGACCGATTTCGATGAGCCGCCCGCGCTTGATGTCGGTGATCGGACCAGGGACATGAACGTGCTGTCCCCGCCGACGCCGGGTGAGCAGACATTGCAGACCGACAGCTATCCATTGGTCACCGCACGCAGCTACGACCTGCCATTCGAGACCGTCGTCAATGCCGTTGAAACCGTGCTCGACCGGCGCGGCTGGGACCTTTCGGAGCCTTATCCCGAACTCGCCGGGCAGACAGAGGTGACCATTACCGCAATCGCCTCGAGCTTCGTTGTTGGTCTTCCTGCGGACGTCGCCATTCGCGTGAGGGATGACGGCGACACGGTCATCGTTGATATGCGATCTGCCTCGCGTTACGGCCGCCACGATCTTGGCGACAATGCCGCGCGCATCACCGATTTCCTGGCGGAACTGGACCAGGAAGTCGCCGGCCAGGTCGGCGCGGCGCCGGCCCAATAGCCATTTTCGGGCGAATTGCGCGCCGGCGACGTCGGGTGAACACCGTGGGCGGGCGGGCAGGTCTATTGGCCGGGCGTGAAAGTGCCATCCGTGGCGGGGGCGGCGTCCGTCGCCACCACGCCGCGTGTCACCAGGTCCTCCAGATGGGCAAGCACCGACAGGCCGGCGGCGCCGTGCAGCCGGGGATCGGTATCCCTGTAGATCGCCTTGACCATGGCGGGAATAGTCCGGTCGCCGGCTCTTATCCGCTCCAGTATGGCTCGTTCGCGCATCTTGCGATGCGCCTTCAGCCCGCGCATGAAAGCGCGCGGCGCCGTCACCGGTCCACCATGGCCAGGCAGCAGCAGGCGATCGCCGCGCTCGATCAGCCGGTCCAGCGATGCCATGTAATCGGCCATTGCCCCGTCCGGCGGCGCGACGATGGATGTTGCCCAGCCCATGACATGATCGGCTGAAAACAGGATGCCGGTGCCTTCCAGCGCGAATGCCGCGTGATTGGCGGTGTGGCCGGGCGTCAGGACCGTCCGGATCGCCCAGCCATCGCCGCTGACCAGTTCACTGTCCGGCAACGCGATGTCGGGAACGAAAGCGCTGTCGGCGCTGGCGTCGAGCGGATTGGTTTCGCCGATATGCAAGGGCCTCGCCGGCCGGTGCGGTCCTTCCGCCAGCACCTGGGCGCCGGTGCGCTCCTTCAGCCGGGCCGCCAGCGGGGAATGGTCGCGATGCGTGTGGCTGACGAAAATGTGGCTGACCGGCCGGCCGGCGATCACGTCGAGCAAGGTCTGAAGATGCGTCTCGTCATCCGGCCCGGGATCGATCACCGCCAGCGTGTCGCGGCCCACGACATAGCTGTTGGTGCCATGAAAGGTGAAGGGACTGGGATTCCCAGCCGTGACGCGTTGCACGTCTGGGGCCACGCTTACGCCTTGGCCATAAGCGGGGTCGAAGCTGGTATCGAATTTGAGGGCCATGTCGCCACATTATTCCAAGAACGGCAAAACCGATTGCCGCATAGCACGCAAGCAAATATAGAAAAACGCAAGGCCGCGATTGTTGGTTCGCGGCGAGATTGAATGGGGAAGACCATGACAACCGCAACGACGACGCGCCCGCTTGTTTTTCTGGCCTTGCCGCAAGAAGGTGCCGCGCGACTGGCAACGCAGTTTGTCCTGGCGATTGCCGGGACCCTGCTGTTGACCCTTTCGGCCAAGACCAAGGTAGTGCTCGGGCCTGTCGACATCTCGATGCAGACGCTCGCCGTCTTCCTGATCGCCGCCGCCTTCGGCATGCGGCTCGGCGTCGCCACCCTGCTGCTTTATATGGCGGAAGGCGCGATGGGCTTCCCGGTCTTCCAGGGCACGCCGGAAAAAGGCGTCGGCATCGCCTATATGCTCGGCTCGACCGGCGGCTATCTCGCCGGCTTCGTGGTCATGGCCGCGATTGTCGGCTGGGCCGCCGACCGCGGCTGGGACCGTCATCCGATCAAGCTTTTCAACGCCATGCTGGTTGCCGAAGTGGTCATGATGGCGATGGGTTTCGCCTGGCTGGCACTGCTCATCGGTCCGGAAAAATCCTGGCAATTCGGCGTCGTGCCGTTCATCGTCGGCGACCTAATCAAGGTCGCTCTCGCGGCCAGCCTCGTGCCGGCCGTCTGGTCATTGCTGAAGCGCTCCTGATTTGAGATCATCCGGCCCGGATCACTCCGGGCCGGAGTTTGGCCTGCGGTCAGCTCGGGCCTGTTCACCAGGCATGTTACGGACGGGCCTTTGTGATGAAAGTTCTGGTCACCGGCGCTGCCGGCTTCATAGGTTATCATGTCGCCAGGCGGCTCCTGGAGCGCGGTGACGAGGTTGTCGGCATCGACAGCATCAATGATTACTACGACCCTGAGATCAAGCAGGCGCGGCTGCGGCTCCTGGCCGAGGCGAGCCGCGGCACCAATGCAGGCTATCATTTCATCCACGGCAATCTCGCCGACCATAGCGTGGTCGATGGCTGCTTTGCCGACCACGCCTTCGACCGGGTGATCCATCTCGCCGCCCAGGCAGGCGTCCGTTACAGCCTGGAAAACCCACGCGCCTATGTCGAGAGCAACATCGTTGCTTTCACCAACATACTCGAGGCCTGCCGCAGCAGCCGTGTCGGGCACCTGACCTATGCCAGCACCTCCAGTGTCTATGGCGCCAACACCGACATGCCGTTTTCCGAGCATCGCCCGGCCGACCATCCCTTGCAGTTCTACGCCGCCACCAAGCGCGCCAACGAACTGATGGCGCACAGCTACAGCCATCTGTTCGGCCTGCCCACCACGGGGCTGCGTTTCTTCACCGTGTACGGTCCCTGGGGGCGACCTGATATGGCTCTGTTCCTGTTCACCAGGAACATCCTGGCCGGCGAGCCGATCAAGCTGTTCAACAACGGCAACCACACGCGCGACTTCACCTATGTCGAGGACATCGCCGAGGGCGTGATTCGCGCCAGCGACAGTCCTGCCGCGGCCAACCCGGCCTGGGACTCCGGCCATCCGGATCCGGCGACCAGCAGCGCGCCCTGGCGCATCTTCAACATCGGCAACAGCAACCCGGTGAAACTGACCGCCTATGTCGAGGCGCTGGAAAATGCGCTCGGCCGCAAGGCCATCATCGAGCTCCTGCCGCTGCAGGCCGGCGACGTGCCCGACACCTTCGCCGATACTTCGGCGCTGCAAGCGGCGGTCGGCTACCGCCCCCGCACCTCCGTCACGGAGGGGGTAGGGCGGTTCGTCGAGTGGTACCAGGGTTATTTTGGGCGGGCGTGATGAACGCGCTCTTGGCCGCGTAGAGGCCGGCCTTCGGTCGAAAAGGACCAGGGACCAAAAAATGTGCTAGTCTCCTAAGTCATGGGATGGTGGGGATTGCCATGTTGGAAACGGACAAGCTGTTCGCGGGCTCGATTCCGGAAAACTACGACCGCTACATGGTGCCCTTGATTTTCGAGCCGTTCGCCGTGGATATCGCGCAACGAGCCGCGGCCCTGTCGCCAGGCGCGGTCCTGGAAATCGCTGCGGGCACCGGGGTCGTCACCCGCGCATTGGCACCAAGACTATCCCCGGACGCAAGCTATGTCGTGACCGACCTGAACCAGCCGATGCTCGACTACGCCGCTTCGCGGCAGACACCCGACAGCCGCATCGAATGGCGCCAGGCGGATGCGATGGCGCTGCCGTTCGAGGATGCGGCGTTCGATCTCGTCTGTTGTCAGTTCGGTGCGATGTTCTTTCCAAACCGCACCTCCGCCTACCGCGAAGCGAGGCGGGTCCTGAAACCGGGAGGACGGTTCTTGTTCAACGTATGGGATCGCATCGAGGAGAATGTGTTCGCCGATGACGTGACCAATGCGCTGGCGAGGATTTTCCCAGACGACCCGCCGCGCTTCCTGGCACGCACGCCGCACGGCTACCACGACAAGGTGCTGATCCGCCGCGATCTGGAGGACGCGGGTTTCTCCGATGTCGCGATCGAGACGAGAGCCGAACAAAGCCGCGCATCCTCGCCGCGCCTTCCGGCCGTCGCTTATTGCCAAGGCACCGTTCTTCGCAGCGAAATCGAGGCCAGGGACGCTGGAAAACTGGACGCCGCGACCGACTACGCGGCATCCGCCATTGCAGACAGACATGGCAACGGCGAAGTTGCCGCGAAAATCCAGGCATATGTGATCATGGCTGTGGCCTAGGTGTGAGCTTTCGGGAGGTTGTCCATTCGGACCGGACCGAGGAGACTGGAGTTGGCAGGCTTCAGTACACATCGGAGGGTCCGAATGAACATCCACAAGAATGCCCGTCTGACGCCGCTGCGTCGAGAGGAGATGGCGTTGTCGATTATTGAAGGCCGTCTTTCCAAAGCCGATGCGGCGCGGAGATATGGTGTGTCAGCGAAGATCGTGGCGCGTTGGGTCGAGCGCTACAAGGCGGAGGGACGGGCCGGCATGGTCGACCGCTC
>NZ_JAPYKP010000078.1:0-25905 GCF_037179725.1 Mesorhizobium sp. Cs1321R2N1
CATGCAGTCGCCGGTCTCAAGCGGGTGGCGCAGCGCATCGAGCGTCTGCGGCGTGAATTCGGGGAACTCGTCGAGGAACAGCACGCCGTGATGGGCGAGCGACACTTCGCCCGGCCGCGCGCGTATGCCGCCGCCCACCATCGCCGCCATTGAGGCCGAATGGTGCGGGGCGCGGAATGGCCGCCGGTCGGTCAGCTTGCCTTCGCCGAGCTCGCCGGCTACCGAGGCGATCATCGAGACTTCGAGCAATTCCTTCGGCGCCAGCGGCGGCAGGATCGACGGCAGACGCTGCGCCAGCATCGATTTTCCCGAGCCGGGCGGACCAATCATCAAGAGATTGTGGCCGCCAGCGGCCGCCACTTCCAGCGCCCGCTTCGCCGTCTCCTGGCCCTTGATGTCGGCGAGGTCTGGCAGGTCGCGCGCCGAGGCGTGGATGCCGGCCTCGGGGCGCGACAGCACCTGCGTACCGCGGAAATGGTTGGCGATGGCAATCAGGCTGCGCGGCGCCAGAATGTCGAATTCCCGCCCTGCCCAGGCGGCTTCCGGGCCGCAGGCGAAGGGGCAGATCAGGCCCTTGCCCTCGGCATTGGCGCCGATCGCCGCCGGCAGCGCACCGGCGACCGCGGTGATCGTGCCGTCAAGCGACAGTTCGCCGAGCACGACATAGCCGGCCAGCATGTCGCCCGGAATGGCGCCGAGGGCCGCCATCAGGCCGAGCGCGATCGGCAGATCGTAATGACTGCCTTCCTTCGGCAGGTCGGCCGGCGCCAGATTGATCGTTACTTTCTTCGACGGCATCGACAGGCCGGAAGCATGAAGGGCCGCCTGGACCCGCTCGCGGCTCTCGGCCACCGCCTTGTCCGGCAGGCCGACGATGTGCATGTTGACCTTGCCGGGCGCGATCATCACCTGCACGTCGACCGGCACGGCCTCGATGCCCTGGAAAGCGACCGTACGAACCCGCGCCACCATTTTCTGCCCCCGATACCGGCTCGCAACGGGCTTTGTGAACAGGCCGCGAGCGATGTCAGCTCAAGACAACCACAGATTTCGGGCTTAGGCAAGAACAATACAAGAACAAAGGCAAGCAGGTGTATACCGTCGGATGGGCTCACTTGTCGTCCGCGTCAACCTGTTGCCTTGTGCGAGGGTCTTCCAGGGTTCGCAACGTCCCGGATTGAGCGGCACGGGATGAGGGCGAACGCGCGGCAACCCGCGCCGGATCACGACGGCCTCACCGCCAGGAAGGTGTTCCATCCCCTTTCCTTCCTGCCGATGCGGAAGCTGTGGCTGACAAGCTCCATGCCGGCGGCCTCGATGCGCGCGGCGAAGGCGTCCTTGCGCCAGTCGACAGTAAGATATCTGCCGCCGGTTTCGCCGTCGCCGTCGCGCATTGAGACGACAAAGGCACCGCCGGGCCGCAATGAACGCGCAATCTTCGCCAGGACCTGGTCGATCTGGTCGCGAGGCACATGGATCAGCACGGCGAGCGCCACCACCGCGTCGTAGGGACCGCCAAGCTCGTCGGTGATCACGTCGAGGAGTTCGCCGGTCTTGCCGCGCGCCGCCTGCAGGTCGAGAAAGCGCCGCGTGGCGTCGGTTCGGCGCACCTTGACGCCAAGGCCCTCCAGGAAGTCCGCATCGCGGCCCGGTCCGGACCCGATCTCCAGGACTTGGCCGCCCGACCCGGCGATCGCCGCGGCGCGCTCGAGCGCGGCCCGGTCGTTCGGATGCGGGATATGCCCGACAATCTCGTCATAACGGACCGCATAGTCCTCATACGATTCGATCGTCCGGCGGCTCTGCGCCAGGGCCTCTGCAGGTACCTTCATCGTTCCCTCCTGTCCCTGTCCGCCAAACCGGGCTTAGCGGATACTGCCATAAGGCGCGTGGCCGTCGAGCATGCCGATATCGCGCTTGAGATGGTCGGACATCGCGCGCTGGTCGAGCAGGCGGGGCGACCGCCTGCTATCGCTGACCGACAGCCCCCGATCAAACTCGGAACACCTCCGGAACCTGTAACCGCCCCGGTTGCACAGCGCTTGTATGCGGTTGCAGAAAGCGGAACATGGTTAAGATAAAATGAAAACAGGCTGTTCGGCCCGGCGCCGCCGGAGAGGAGCGGGCACAGTCACCAGGCATTTTAGAAACTGCTTATAATTGTATGCCGACTCCAAATGGGATATGAATCCGGTTGCGGTTCCGACAATCGCAACGTCAGGCTCCGCGTCGAGTACAGGGAGGATGACATGGCCGGTGTGGAAGTCACCAAATTAGCGTCCAAGTCTCACAACAGCCCGGATGAAGTTCGCACGCCGGACAAGACGCGCGTCGAAGTGGTGCGTCTTCCCGGCTATACGTTGGGCCGGCTCAACATGGAGCCGGGCTGGAAATGGTCCGAATGCGTGAAGCCGGTGGTCAAGACAGACAGTTGTCAGGTTTCGCATGTCGGCTACGTCGTCTCGGGAACCATCACCGTCAAAATGAATGACGGAACCCAGAAAACCTTCGAGCAAGGCACGTCCTATACGATTCCGCCGGGCCACGATGCCTGGGTGGAAGGCAACGAACGCTTCGTCTGCATCGAAGTCATGAGCGCCGAGCAGTATGCCAAGGCATAGGATCTAGAGCAATTCCAGGAAAAGTGCGTAGCGCTTTCCCTAGGGAATTGCGTGAAAATAAAGAGTTAGAGCGGTTCAGCGATTCTATCAAACGCTGAACCTCTCTAGGCGCTATTTCCTGCGCTTGCCTTCCACCGCGTCCCAGAACAGGCTGGCGATGTCGGCGCCGCCGAAGCGTTGCACTTCGCGCACGCCGGTCGGCGAGGTGACGTTGATTTCGGTCATGTAGTCGCCGATGACGTCGATGCCGACCAGGATGAAGCCGCGCTCTTTCAGCGACGGTCCAATGCGGGCGCAGATTTCGCGCTCACGTTCGGTCAGCTCGGTCTTCTCCGCACGGCCGCCGACATGCATGTTGGAGCGGGAATCGTGCTCGGCCGGCACCCGGTTGATGGCGCCGACCGGCTCGCCGTCGATCAGGATGATGCGCTTGTCACCCTTGCGCACATCCTTCAGGTAGCGCTGCACGATATAGGGCTCGCGAAACAGCTGGCCGAACATTTCGAGCAGCGAGGCGAGGTTGCGGTCGGCTTCCAGCAGATGGAAAATGCCGGCGCCGCCATTGCCGTAGAGCGGCTTGACGATGATGTCGCCGAACTCCTTGCGGAAGGCGGCCACCTCGAGCGGATCCTTGGTGATCAGCGTGTCCGGCATCAGATCGGGAAACTCGGTGACGAAGATCTTTTCCGGGCTGTTGCGCACCCAGGCCGGGTCGTTGACGACCAGCGTCTTCGGATGGATGCGCTCGAGTATGTGGGTCGTGGTAATATAGTTCATGTCGAAGGGCGGGTCCTGGCGCAGCAGGATCACGTCCATCTCCGACAGGTCGGTGCGCACCTTTTCGCCCAGCGAGTAGTGGCTTCGCTTCTCGTCGCGCACCTGCATCTCCTCGATGCGGGCAAACACCTTGCCGTCGCGCAGCGACAACCGGTCCGGCGTGTAGTGGAACAATTGATGGCCGCGCCGCTGCGCTTCCAGCGACAGCGCGAACGAGGTGTCGCCGGCGATCGACACGGTGGAGACATGGTCCATCTGGACGGCGATTTTCAGCTTCATGGTGGATCCCCAACGCAGTCAACGCATGCGATATAAGGGTCGAAGCGCCTTCTGCCAATCGGGCCACGCCGCTAACGGTCGAAGACCAGCCGCGAGTAACCCACGAAGGACAGCGTCATGGCCACCAGCGAAGCGATGGCAAGCGCGCCCAATGGTGGCGCTGCCGGCAGCACCAGCAGGATGGCCGAGTAGACGGCATAGTTCACGATGCTAGTGGCGACGCCGACGCCGCCATAGCGGGCGCCTTCCTGTGTCAATCCCCTGCTCGACGGCGAGAAGGTCAGATGCCGGTTGATCTGCCAGGTGACGCAGAGCGCGAAGCCGATCGAGAGCATGCGGCTGACGAACGGCCCGAGCGGCGTGACGGCGAGCAGCAGCCAGAGTGCCGCCGCGTCGCCGACGAAACCGATGCCGCCTGCGAAGACAAAGCGGACGACGCGTTGCATCGTTCAGGCTGCGCGCGAGGCCTTGCCCCGTTCCGGCTTCTGAACCACATCGCCCGTGCGGCGCTCGACCCGGCCCGAAGGCATGGAGAGATAGAAGATCCGCTTCTGTTCGGCGCGCCCACGCGAGACCGAATCGAGGATCAGTCCGGTCACCGCCGCCAGCATGGAAAGAAGCAGCAGCCCGACCGACAGCACCCATGTCGGCATGCGCGGTACAAGGCCGGTTTCGGCGAATTCGACCAGCACCGGCGCCATCAGGAACAGGCTCGAAGCCAGGAAGAACAGCGAAAAGGCGCCGAAGAAGCGCAGCGGCTGCGTCTCCTTCATCAGCATGGCGAACATCCACAGGATCCTGGCGCCGTCGCGGAAGGTCGACAGTTTCGACGACGAGCCTTCCGGCCGGCGTCCGTAGTCGAGCGCGATTTCGCTGACCGGCAATTTGAGCTGCGAGGCGTGCACCGACATTTCGGTCTCGATCTCGAAGCCGCCGGAGACGGCGGGAAAGCTCTTGACGAAACGCCTGGTGAAGACGCGGTAGCCGGAGAAGATGTCGGTGAAATCGTCGCCGAACAGCCATTTGTAGAGGCTGTTGAAGACACGGTTGCCGAAGGCATGGCCGGCGCGGCCGGCATCGTCGTTGACGCCGCGCCGGGTGCCCACCACCATGTCGCAACGTTCGGTCAAGAGCGTGTTGATCAGTTGCGGCGCGTCTTCGGGCGCGTAGGTGCCGTCGCCATCGGCCATCAGATAGATGTCGGCGTCGATGTCGGCGAACATGCGCCGCACCACATTGCCCTTGCCCTGGCGCGGCTCGCGAACCACGATGGCGCCTGCCGCTCGGGCGCGCAGGGCGGTCAGATCCTTCGAATTGTTGTCGTAGACATAGATGGTTGCCGCAGGCAGCGTCTCGCGGAACCGCCGTACCACCTCGGCGATGGTCAGCTCCTCATTGTAGCAAGGCAGGAGCACGGCGATGGTGGGTTCACGGCTGATGTCTTGCGGCATTTTCGTCTCCGAATGCCTTGTCGACCATGCGGCCGCGCTCCGGAAACCGGCCGCGTTCAGGCGGTTTTACTATTTATTGAACCCGTTAAGGCTAGGTTTAAGACCGACTTCACGAGTGTCGATTGGCCTGGAAAGGCCCGGCATTCACGCCAAGGGCGATCGGGATGGGCACGGCAAGGGGAACTTCCACCTGGAAGTCCGATATCGCGTTTGCATTGTTTGCAGCCTTGCTGCTGCTGGCGCTCGAGGCCCAGCAGGGATTCCCGCAACTGGCCAGTCCGGCGGGCGACAATGACAGCCTGCTGCAATTGGTCGAGGTCCGCGACCTGCTGGCGGGCCAGGGGTGGTTCGACCTGCACCAGTACAGGATGGGTCTCGAAGGCGGGTTCGTCATGCACTGGTCGCGGCTGCTCGACGCGCCGCTGGCGCTGAGCATCCTTGCCGTTTCGGCCCTGACGGACAGCACCGCCTTGGCCGAACAAATCGTGCAAATACTTTGGCCCGCCCTGCAGTTCTGGCTCGCGATCTTCTTCATCGTCCGCGCCGCGCGTGCTTTCGCCGGCCCGCACGCGGTGCTGCCCGCCGCCGTCGTCGGCGGGGCGGCCTTGTATTACATCGGGATTTTTTCTCCCGGCGCGCTCGATCATCACAATGTCCAGTTGATGCTGACGCTGGCGAGCCTCGCCTTGCTGCTCGAGGCGCCAACGCATCGGCCGGCTGCCTTCGTCGCGGGCATTTGCGCCACGCTGACCCTCGCCATCGGCATGGAAAGCGCACCCTATGCCGGAGCCCTCGGCGCCGTCGTCGCGCTGTTGTTTCTCGGCAATCGGGAGGGTGAAAGGCTGATCGCCAGGGACTTCGGCCTCGGCGTCGCCGGCACCTCGGCTCTCATCTTCGCCGCCACAGTCCCCGTCTCGTCCTGGGGCCAGGCCCAATGCGACACGTTCTCGGTCGTGCAGTTCGCCGTCACCGGGCTTGCCGGCGCCGGTTTGGCAATCATTGGTTCATGGAAGGCCGCCAACGCGACGGCCGCCCGGCGCCTGATGTCGCTTGGCCTGCTTGCCGTCGCTCTCGCTCTCGTCGTGCTCCTGTTTCCGCAATGCCTGGCGGCCCCCTACGCCCATCTCGACCCGCGCCTGCAGCAGATGTGGCTCGGCTATATCGAGGAGGCGCAGTCGATCGTCCAGCTTGTCGCCGATGATCCGGCCAGGGCGGTGGCGCGTTTTGCCACGCCATTGGTGGCGATCGTCCTGATGGCGCTCCGCTTCAGCCATGGCGGCTGGCGGCGGCAGGACAGCCTCGTCGCCGCACTGCTGGTGATGGCGCTTCTGGTCAGTGCCTGGGAAGTGCGCGGCTCGACTTTCTCCATCGTCTTCGCGGTGATCCCGCTTTCGGCCTGGATCGCCAAATGGCGGCAGCGGGCAGAGGCCAGCCCGTCCAGCGGTTCCGTGCTCAGGATGGCGGCGGCCTGGCTGATCTCGGTCAACGCCATCTGGTCGGGCGCCGCTCAAGCGGCATCGAGCGCTTTCGCAACCGCTGCTCCCGCCAGGGACGCCGGCATCGATGCGCCCTGCAACAGCAAGGCTTCGTTCGCCGTGCTTGGCGAGATGGCCCCCACCACGGTGCTTGCCATCTCCAATCTTGGCTCGCCGATCCTCGCCTTTACCGGTCATCGCGTGTTCGCCGGACCCTACCATCGCAACGTCGCCGGTAACCTGCTCGTGTTCGACGCCTTGCTGGGCTCGGCCACCGACGCGAAAGCCGTCGTCGAAAGCCACCATGTCGGCCTTGTCGCGCTCTGCCGCGGCAACCCGGAAAGCCGGCTGTTCGCGGCCAGAGCGCCGGACGGTTTTCTGGCCGGTCTGATGCGCGGCAACGTGCCGGAATGGCTGGAGCCGGTGGCGGAGACCAGGGGCAGCCCCCTGGAACTCTACCGCGTCCGGCTCGGCGGCTGATCCAACCGGCAGCCGCTACTCCTTCCGATACAAGATCATGCCGCCGTGATGCAGCACGCCGTCGACGAACGTGCCATCGGCGGTGAATCCGGTATCGTCCCAATAGTCGATGTGATTGCCCCCGAACTTCGTAACGCCCCCGATACACGCTTTCCCGGGTCCCACGCGCTTCGTCGTAGCGGCCGTTTGGAAGCAGCTTGTGACGGACACGGCCATCGGCTGTTACCCACATGCCGGCATAAGGATGGCTTTGTGCTGGTTGAGCCATGATTTTCCGGTCGGTGTTCTGGTGCCCATCCTGGAGACCTACTGCCCACGCTTTGCCGGCTTCTATCTTTATTATCCAGGCCGTCGCAACCTGACGCCGAAGCTGCGCGCCCTTGTCGATCACCTGCAGCGCTTCAGATAGCATCGTGTGATCGTTCGCGAGTCTCGAAAATCGGTTCGCGCGATACGTTTCCTAAAGGGTTTGCTGCCAGTCTCGAAATAAATTCCGACGACAAAAGCAGGGACGAGCAGGGACACCGATGCAAACTGCGTTTGGCACCGGTCAGGCAAACAGGGAAAGCACGGATCTGGCGTTCACCGATCCGTTGACCGGGCTTGGCAATCATCGCCGCTTCTTCGACAAGGTCGACCGCCTGATCAGCGACCGTGCCGACGATCCCGCGCCCTTCACCGTCGGCATTCTCGACCTTGACGGCTTCAAGCCGATCAACGACCTGTTCGGCCACAAGGCCGGCGACGACATCCTGATCCAGGTCGCCATGCGGCTGCGTGCCTCGATGGACGGCCATTCGACGGTCTGCCGCATCGGCGCCGACGAATTCGCCTTCCTCTATCCGCTGGTGTTCTCGGAAGAGGCGGCGGCGGAAAAATCCCGCATGCTGATCGAGATCCTGTCGGCGCCCTATGATGTCGGCGAACGCACCGCCCGGCTTTCCGCCTCGGTCGGCTGCTCGCTGTTCTATTCGGGCGACGAGACCACCGAAATCCTCATCAACAAGGCCGAAACGGCTCTTTACCATGCCAAGCGCTCCGGCCGTGGCCGCGTCGTCGTCTACACCCGCGAGATGGAAGAGGCCGCCAAGCGCGTCACCCGCATCGAGCAGGCGCTGCGCCGCGCCGTCTCCGCCGGCGAGGTGGAGCCGCATTTCCAGCCGATCGTCGACCTCACCACGCGCCGCACCATCGGCTTCGAGACGCTGGCGCGCTGGACCGACCGCGACCTCGGCGCGGTGCCGCCGACCGTCTTCATTCCGATCGCCGAGGAGCGCGGCATCATCGGCCCGCTGTCGCAGCTGGTGCTGCGCAAGGCGACCGAAGCCGCCAGGAGCTGGCCGAAAGACCTGTTCCTGTCCTTCAACCTGTCGCCCTCGCAGCTCGTCGATCAGAACACCGGCCTGCACATACTGGCGATCCTCGACCGCACCGGGTTCGATCCGCGCCGGCTGGAGATCGAGATCACCGAGACCGGCCTGATGAACGACCCTGCCTCGGCCGCGCAGATCGTCGAGGATCTGCGCCGCGTCGGTATCCGCGTCTCGCTCGACGATTTCGGCACCGGCCAGTCCTCGCTCGGCCGCCTGCGCGAGTTTCATTTCGACAAGCTTAAGATCGACCGCGCCTTCGTTTCCTCCATTCTCGACGACCGGCCGTCCGAACACATCATTCGCGCCATCCTCGCCATGTGCGAAGGGCTCGGCATGGACGTGGTTGCGGAAGGCATCGAAGAGGAAGCGCAGGCCGACCGGCTGGTCCAGTTCGGTTGCGCCGGCGGGCAGGGCTATCTCTTCGGCAAGCCTGTCGATGCTGACGCCACATTGGGCTACCTCCGTGATTCCTTCCGTGGCGCCTTGCGCGCCAAGGCGATCTGAGCGCCAGATTTCGGCGCTGCCCGCCATGTGGCGCCGCCGCTGGCGCGTCTCGCGCGGGCACCACTGCCTTTTTTGTCCGACATAAGCCCGAAATAGCGTCTTTTCGCCCTTGCCCGCCGGACGTGTCTGGCTAGGATGCGCGCCGGTTGACCCGGGAGACGAAAATCATGATGCCATCGGCGCGTTTTGCCGACCTCGAAGGCGCTTCGGTGCTGATCACCGGCGGCGGCTCCGGCATCGGCGCGGCCTTGACCGAAGGGTTCATGCGCCAGGGCGCCAAGGTCGCCTTCCTCGACATCGCCGACGCGCCGAGCACCGCGCTCGCCGACCGCATCGAGAAGGAGCTCGGCCACCGGCCGCTCTACTTCAAGACCGATCTGCGCGACGTCGAGGCGCTGCGCGCCTCTGCGGCAAGGGCCGCCGACGCGCATGGCGACGTCACCGTGCTGGTCAACAATGCTGCCTGGGACGAACGCCATGCCGTCGAGGACGTTACCGTCGAGTTCTGGGACAACAACCTCGCCATCAACCTGCGACCGCATTTCTTCACCGCGCAGGCCGTGGCACCAGGCATGAAGCGGGCCGGCGGCGGCTCGATCATCAATTTCACCTCGACCTCCTACCTGATCAACCATCCAGACATGCCGGCCTATACCGCCGCCAAGGCGGGCATACTCGGCCTCACCAAGGGGTTGGCCGGCAAGCTTGGTCCCGACCGCATCCGCGTCAACGCCGTCGCGCCCGGCTGGGTGATCACCGAGCGGCAGCAGGAGCGCTGGGTGACGGAAGAGGCACTCGCCGCCCATGTCGCCAAGCAATGCATCAGGGACGTCATGCGGCCGGACGACATGGTCGGCACGGTGCTGTTCCTGGCCTCGGATGCCTCGCGCATGCTGACCGCGCAAATGCTGATCGTCGATGGAGGCTTCCTGTGAGCCCAGCGTTTGCCAGCAACGTTCCGGCAGTCGCCGCACTCGATTGGGGCACGACCCGGCTTCGGGCCTGGCTGATCGACGGCGGCGGCAAGGTGCTTGCCGAACGTCGCGGCGACGATGGCCTGATCACCGCGCGCGAAAAGGGCTTCGCCAACGTCCTGGAGGGCCATCTGGCAGCGATGGGCGCGCCGGAGGCATTGCCCGTCATCATCTGCGGCATGGCCGGTTCCCGCCAGGGCTGGCTGGAGGCGCCCTATGTCAGCGTGCCGTCGCCGCTCGGCGCCATTCTTGGCGGCGCCGCCCGGGTGCCAGATCAGAAACGCGACATCCGCATCGTCCCCGGCCTTGCCCAGCGCCTGGCCGACGCGCCCGACGTCATGCGCGGCGAGGAGACGCAGCTTGCCGGCGCTGGCCTGCCGGCCAGAGGCCGCGAACTGGTCTGCATGCCCGGCACCCATTCGAAATGGGTGCTGGTCGAGGACGGCGCCGTCGCCGGCTTCGGCACCTGGCCGACGGGCGAGCTGTTTTCCGTGCTTGCCGCGCACTCGATCCTGCGCCATTCGCTGGGCGAACATCCCAGCCCGGTTGCTCCCGACGATCCGTTCTTCCGCCGCTGGTGCGAAACAGCACTGGGCGAGGGTGGTGATGTCACCTCGCGGCTGTTTGCCATCCGCGCTGCCGGCCTGCTCCAGGATCTCAAGGGCGATGATGCGGCCGCCTGCCTGTCGGGCCTGCTGATCGGCGGCGAGATTGCCTCTGCCCGGCGCCGTCATGGCGCCGGCGCGACATCGGTCGTGCTGGTTGCCTCGGGCGCGCTGGCGGTGCTTTACCAGACTGCGCTCGGTCTTGCCGGGCTAGGTGTGCGGACAGTCGATGCCGACGAGGCTGTACGCGCCGGCCTGATCGAGGCCGCGCGGGAGAATGGCATGATTGCCGGAAGTGGAGCCGCCATATGAGCCAGACCGCACCTTTTCCAAAACTCAAGCGCGGCCTGGTCGCTATCCTGCGCGGCCTCAAGCCCACTGAGGCGATCGCCATGGGCCAGGCGCTGTTCGACGCCGGCATCGAGGCGATAGAGGTGCCGCTGAACTCACCCGAGCCGTTCTCGTCGATCGCCAGGATTGTCGAAGTGCTGCCGAAAACCGCCCTGGTCGGCGCCGGCACGGTGCTTACGGGGGCCGACGTCGACAATCTTCACCAGGCCGGCGGCCGGCTGCTGGTCAGCCCCAACATCGACGCCGAGGTCATGGGCCGCGCCAGGACATACGGCATGGTCACCATGCCCGGCGTGTTTACCCCCACGGAAGCCTTCCAGGCGATCCGGCTCGGCGCCTCGGCGCTGAAATTCTTTCCCGCCAGCGTGCTCGGCGCATCGGGCATTTCCGCGATCCGGGCCGTGCTGCCAGCGCAGACGCTGGTCGGCGCGGTCGGCGGCGTTTCGGACAAGGATTTTGCCGGCTACAAGGCGGTTGGTGTGACGGTCTTCGGGCTTGGCTCCAGCCTGTTCAAGCCAGGCATGAGCGTCGATGACGTGGCGGCGCGCGCTCACGCCGCCGTCGCTGCCTGGGACGCAGCATTCGGAGGCGCATGATGAACGAGGTTTCGGTTTTTTCCGATCATGTCTGCGAGCTCGGCGAAGGGCCAAGCTACGATCCCGCCACCGACGCGCTGTTCTGGTTCGATATCGTCAACGGCCAGCTCCTGGAAAAGCCGGTGGCCGGTGGTGCGCTGAAGATCCACGAGCTTGGCCAGATGGCGAGCGCCATCGCCATCATCGACGACAAGCGCCAGCTGATCGCCACCGAGACCGGCCTCTTCGTCCGCGATGTCGCGACCGGCCAGATGACGCTGCATACGCCTGTCGAGGCGGACAACCCCCTTACCCGGTCCAATGATTCCCGTGTCCATCCCTGCGGCGCCTTGTGGATGGGGACGATGGGCAAGAGCGAGGCAAAGGGCGCCGGTGCGATCTACTGGTTCTTCAGGGGTGAACTGCGCAAGCTGTTCTCCGGCATCACCGTGTCGAACTCGATTTGTTTCTCCGGGGATGGCGCGCTCGCCTATTACACCGACACCTCGACCGGCCTGCTGATGCGCGTCGCCTGCGATCCGGCGAACGGCCTGCCCTCTGGAGAACCAAAAGTGTTCGTCGATCACCGCTCGTCCAAGGGCTATGTCGACGGATCGGTCGTCGACCGCGACGGCGTGCTGTGGAACGCCGTCTGGGGCGGCAAGGCGGTCAAGGCCTATTCGCCCGACGGAACATTGCTGCGCGAAGTTGCGATGCCGGTGACGCAGCCCTCGTGCCCGGCCTTTGTCGGCAGGAACGCCGACCGGCTGGCGGTGACGTCGGCCTGGAAAGGCAAGGACGACAAGCAGCGCCAGCTCGATCCGCAGGCAGGCATGACGTTCGTCCTCGATATTCCCGTCAACGGCCGCTTCGAGCCGCGCGTGCTGATCGCCTGAACAGGCCGGACGATCGGCTCCGCGCCTATCTATCGTGGTGCTGTCACGCAGGCGTCCGGCTTGAGTCGGTTTCGCGAAAGCCGTTTGCGTCGGCCGTGCGATGCTAGTGATCGCACCGCCGGGAATGTTTCGTCTTATGTCGAGTCACAAGCCAAAGCTGCTCCTCGTTCACGAGCCGGAGAAGGCCTGCTTCGACCGCCTGGTCGCCGACGGTCACGCACCGCAGCGCGCGGCGGAGATATCGTCCTACCTGGCGCAATCGACCGACCTCGCCCCCGAATTCGACGCGCTGGCCGCTGCCTGTGACAGGCGTGGCCTCGCCTTCGCGGCGGTGGAGCTGGACCATGCCGCAAGGGCGCTTCCCGAAGCCGATCCTTCCACGACGCTGGTCTGGACGCTGACCGACGGCATCGCCTATTTCCGTGGCGGCGCCGCACCCGCGCTGGCGAGGCTCAACGGAATGAGAACGATCGGAGCGGACGATGCGCTGTTCGCGCTCTGCCAGGACAAGTTCCGTTCCGGCGCCGTGCTTGGCGCGCTGGGCCTGCCGGTGCCGCCGGCGGGTTTTGCGCGCAATGGCGAATGGCTGGTCGAGCCGCCGGCCTCGTCCGCCGGCTGGTTCGTCAAGCCCAACCGGCTCGGCGCCAAGATCGGTATCTGGCCGGATTCGCGCGTAACCGATCTCGGTCACGCGCTGGAGCTTAGCCGGCGTGTTTTCGTTGCCTATCGCGACGATGTCGTCGTCCAGCCCTATGTCGCCGGTCGCAACGTGCGCGCCAGCTTCCTCGGGCTGACGCCGCAAACCGGCGTCGAGGCGCTTGGCATCGCTTTTGTCGAGTCAGGCGCGGATTTCCAGACCATGGCCGACAGCCTAGCGCTTTATGGCGACACCGGCGAGGCCGCGAAGGCCGCCGGGCATTATGCCGAACCCGAACTCTCTCCGGTCGCAAACAGTCAGCCGGTGGCCGATGCCAGAATCCGCACGATTGCCAAACGGTTGATGGACGGGCTCGGCCTGCGCGACGTGTTTTCCGTCGACCTGCGCGTCGAGGCCGACGATACGGTTCATCTCATCGAGTTCGAGGTCTGCCCCGGCCTGCCCTGCTTCGATTTCCGCGCCTATTGCCGCCAGCAATGGGGGCTGGAACTCGTCGACGCGATGGCGGAAACCGCGGCGAACAGGCTCTTTCGCTAGATCCCTTCCACCAGCACGATCTCGCCGTCGGCCACCTTCTGGCGGATCGCCACCGCGCGTTGATATTCCGGGGAATGGTAGCAGTCATGCGCGGCGGCGAGCGATTCGAACTCGATGAGCACATTGCGCGCGCGCCCTGGGCCCTCGGCTTTCTCATGCTCGCCGCCACGGGCCAGGAATTTCGCGCCGAAGCGCTCGAAGGCCGGCTTCGCCGCCGCGACGTAATCCTTGTAGCCTTCCACGTCGCGCACATCGACGCGGGCGATCCAGTATCCCTTGGGCATTCTTCTTCTCCCTATTCCTTACGCCGAGCGCATTTCGTCGAGGATGGCTTCAGCCGCCGCGCGTCTGTCCGCCGCAGCGACGATCGGGCGCCCGACGACCAGGTGGCTGGAGCCGCTGCGAATGGCTTGCGCAGGTGTCATCACGCGCTTCTGGTCGCCATGATCGCTGCCCACGGGGCGTATGCCGGGTGTCACCACCGCCATGTCGGGGCCGACGAGGCGGCGCACCGCTTCGGCCTCCGCGGCCGAGCAGACGATGCCGCCCATGCCGGCATGCAGCGCCTGTTCCGAGCGCCTCAGCACCAGCGTGTGCGGGTCATATTCATAGCCGGCATCGATCATGTCCTGTTCATCCATCGAGGTCAGGACGCTGACGGCAAGCAGGCAAAGCTCGCTGCCGCGCGCTGCCTCCACCGCCGCCTGCATCGCCTTGGGATAAGCATGTATGGTCAGCATGGTCATGCCCATCTTGACGATGTTCTCGACGCCTTTGGCCACCGTGTGGTCGATGTCGAGCAGCTTCATGTCGAGGAAGATTTTCGTTCCCCCGCTGGCCAACTCCCTGGCGAAGTCGAGCCCGCCGGCAAAGGCCAGCTGATAACCGATCTTGTAGAAGGAGACGACACCGTCGAGCTCGCGCACCGCCTGCTCGGCCTCCGTCACGGTCGGCACGTCGAGGCCGACGATCAATCTTTCCTGCATGGATTTGGCCTGCATGGGGTGAGCCTGCATGGTAGCGGCAGTCACGCCTCGACCCTGGTCGACAGCATGCGTGAGGTTTCGATCAGCGTGCGGCATAGGTGCTCCATCGATTTGTGCAGTCTTTCGTCACGGAAATGGCCGTCCCCGTCGAAGGCGTCGCCACCCTCCGGCACCGAGCATTCCGGCGTCACCACCTCCATCTGGCAGCGCACCAGCACGGCGCGCAGGTGATTGATGCAGCGGATGCCGGCAAAATGGCCTTTGGAGGACGAGCAGAGGCCGGCGACCTTGCCGGCAAGCGGCCTGACCGACCGGCCGCCATCCCGGCGCACCCGGCTCACCCAATCGATCGTGTTCTTGAGCAACGGCGGGATGGAGCCGTTATATTCAGGCGTCGCGATCAGCAGCCCATCATGGACGGCGATCAATCGCGCCAGCTTCTGGGCGTTTTCAGGGATGCCATTTTCCTTTTCCAGGTCCTCGTCGAGGATCGGCAAGGGATAATCGGCGAGCGAAATGCGGGTCACCTCGGCGCCTTGCACCGCAAGTTCCTTCTGTGCCATGTCGGCGGTCCTGCCGCTATAGGCGCCGCTGCGCACCGAGCCGGCAAAGACGAGGATTTTCGGGATCACTGCCATTGGCCACCCTTGTTCCCGGACACGTACAGCCAAGGTTCGATCAAATCAACGCACCCGAGCTATAAACATTCGGGATTAGCCGAAGCCCCCGAACTTCGTCATCCTCGGGTCTGCGCCGCGTCGCTGCGCTCCTTGCTCCGCCCGTGGATGACGAAGTCCTGGGACTTCCGCCAATCGCCAAGATATGCAGCCAGCACCAGGAATCGCGAACGGCTCGGTGCACCCTAGTGCGCTTCGCGCCTATAGATCCACAGCTGCGTCGGCGGGATATTGCGGAAGATGAAATCGAAATGCTTGACCGTGTAGTCGCCGCGGCCGGCCGGGATCGGCGACATCGGACCATAGGTCAGCTGCACGATCGGCCGTCCGGCCGGGATGCGGTCGAGCAGGCTTTCGATATAGGCGATGCGCTGGGCGACCGGGAAGTTGAGCAGCGGCACCCCGGAAACGACGCTATCGAAGATCATCCCGCTTCTCTCGCCAAGCGTGGCGTTGAGGTTGAAGGCATCGCCCTCGATGACGTTGACGCCGGGATAGAGCTGGCGCAGGTGGCGCACGAAATCGGTGGAATATTCGACCGCGTAGAGGTTTTCAGGTCGCACGCCCTGGGCGAGGATGGCGCGGGTGATGACCCCGGTACCGGGACCGACCTCGAGCACCGGCAGTCCGGACTTCGGGTTGACGATCGAAGCCATCTTGCGGGCGGTGATCGAGCTGGTCGGAACAATGGAGCCGACCGTCTTCGGCTTGTCGATCCAGCCCTTGAAGAATTTGAGTTCGTCGTCGAACTTCTCGGCAAACGCCTTCCGCAGTCCGTGACCACGTGCCATGCAAGCTCTCCTCAGCGCTCCCCTTGGAAGCTACTTAACACCTGGGTGACGCAAGGCAAGGCGCTGCCCTGCCTGTGTCGTGGATAAGATAGCTCTGGTCGCGTCTCAACGCTCGCCGAAAGATTCGAAAAAGTCCTTCATGCGGGCGAAAAAGCCGCTCGACTGGGGCGAATTGTCCTGCGAGGACAGTTGTTCGAACTCCTCCAGCAATTCGCGCTGGCGGCGCGACAGGTTCTGCGGCGTCTCGACCGCGGTCTGGATGTAGAGGTCGCCGACATTGGGCTGGCGCAACACCGGCATGCCCTTGCCCTTGAGGCGGAACTGGCGTCCGTTCTGCGTGCCTTCGGTCACCTTCACCTTGGTCTGGGTACCGTCGAGCGTCGTCACCTCGAACGAGCCGCCAAGGGCCGCCGTCGTCATCGAGATCGGCACCTTGCAATAGAGATCGGCGCCGTCGCGCTGGAAGAATTCGTGTGGCTTGACGGCCAGGAAGATATAGAGGTCGCCCGACGGCCCGCCGCGCAGCCCGGCCTCGCCCTCATTGGCAAGGCGGATGCGGGTGCCGTCCTCGATGCCGGCCGGGATGTTGACCGACAGCGAGCGTTCCTCGGTGACGCGGCCTTGGCCGGCGCATTTCGGGCACGGATCCTTGATCGTCTGGCCGCGCCCCTGGCATTGCGGGCAGGTCCGCTCGATCGAGAAAAAGCCCTGCGTGGCGCGCACCTTGCCGTGGCCATTGCACATCGAGCAGGTGACCGGCTGGGTGCCAGGCTTCGCGCCGCTGCCCGAGCATTCCGTGCAGGATATCGAAGCCGGCACGCGGATCTGCGCGGTCTTGCCCGCGAAGGCTTCCTCCAGCGAGATCTCCATGTTGTAGCGCAGGTCGGCGCCGCGCTCGCGGCCACCGGAAGAGCGGCGCTGGCGGCCGCCCATCATGTCGCCGAAAATATCCTCGAAGATATCGGCAAAGCCGCCCGCACCAAAGCCCTGCGCGCCATTCATGCCGCCCTGCTCGAAGGCGGCGTGGCCGAAACGGTCATAGGCGGCGCGCTTCTGCGGGTCCTTCAGCGTCTCGTAGGCTTCATTGATTTCCTTGAACTTGTGCTCGCAGGAATGATCGCCGGGATTACGGTCGGGATGGAACTGCATGGCGAGCTTGCGAAAAGCGCTCTTGAGCTCCTTGTCGTCGGCGCCCTTTTGCACGCCCAGCGTTTCGTAGAAATCAGCTTTCATTTTTTCCCGCAGTTCCGGATCAACGTCTTGATGCAAGGTGTGCGTCGTTTGCCGGCACGTTGTTCGATTTAGGAGCGGTGCTGCCCGGATGCTAGGGCCGGCGCGAACTTGTCCGTGGTTTTCAGTGATTTTTTCGGCAGCGCTCGCATTTTTTTCAGCGAGGGTTGCAAAAAAGCCCGGCCTTGCGCCGGGCTTTTCGCATTATCTTGCCGTCAGACCGTTCAGGCCGACTTCTTCTTGTCGTCGTCCTCGTCGATTTCCTCGAAATCGGCGTCGACCACATCGGAGTCCTTGGCGGCATCCGCCTTGGCATCGGCTTCCGCCGCTTCCTTCTGCGAGGCCTCGTACATGGCCTGGCCAAGCTTCATGGAGGCTTCGGCAAGCACCTGGCTCTTGGCTTCGATGTCGGCCGGATCGTCGCCCTCGGCAGCGGTCTTCAGCGCCGCGATCGCATCGGATATGGCGGTGCGCTCGGCCTCGGAGACCTTGTCACCATATTCCTTCAGCGACTTCTCCGACGAATGCACCAGGGCTTCGGCCTGGTTGCGGGCCTCGACCACGGCGCGACGCTTCTTGTCGGTGTCGGCATTGGCCTCGGCGTCCTTGACCATCTTCTCGATGTCGGCGTCCGAAAGACCACCCGACGCCTGGATGCGGATCTGGTGCTCCTTGCCGGTGCCCTTGTCCTTGGCCGAGACGTTGACAATGCCGTTGGCGTCGATGTCGAAGGTGACTTCGATCTGCGGCACGCCACGCGGCGCCGGCGGGATGCCGACCAGGTCGAACTGGCCGAGCGCCTTGTTGTCGGCGGCCATTTCACGCTCGCCCTGGAAGACGCGGATGGTCACGGCCGACTGCGAATCCTCGGCCGTCGAGAACACCTGGCTCTTCTTGGTCGGGATCGTCGTGTTGCGTTCGATCAGCCGCGTGAACACGCCGCCCAGCGTCTCGATGCCGAGCGACAGCGGCGTCACGTCGAGCAGCAGCACGTCCTTGACGTCGCCCTGCAGCACGCCGGCCTGGATGGCGGCGCCGAGTGCGACGACCTCATCCGGGTTGACGCCCTTGTGCGGCTCCTTGCCGAAGAACTGCTTCACGATTTCCTGGATCTTGGGCATGCGGGTCATGCCGCCGACCAGGACCACTTCGTCGATCTCAGCGGCCTTCAGGCCGGCGTCCTTGAGCGCCGCCTTGCACGGCTCGATGGTGCGCTGGACGAGATCCTCGACCAGGCTTTCGAACTTGGCGCGCGTCAGCTTCAGCGTCAGGTGCTTCGGTCCGGTCGCGTCGGCCGTGATGAAGGGCAGGTTGATTTCGGTCTGCGTCGTCGACGACAGCTCGATCTTGGCCTTCTCGGCCGCCTCCTTGAGGCGCTGCAGGGCGAGCTTGTCGTTCTTCAGGTCTATGCCCTGTTCCTTCTTGAATTCGGCCGCCAGATACTCGACCAGGCGCATGTCGAAATCCTCGCCGCCGAGGAAGGTGTCGCCATTGGTCGACTTCACTTCGAACACGCCGTCGCCGATCTCGAGCACCGAAATGTCGAACGTGCCGCCGCCAAGGTCATAGACGGCAATGGTCTTGCCTTCCTTCTTGTCGAGGCCGTAGGCAAGTGCTGCCGCGGTCGGCTCGTTGATGATGCGCAGCACTTCGAGGCCGGCGATCTTGCCGGCGTCCTTGGTCGCCTGACGCTGGGCGTCGTTGAAATAGGCCGGAACGGTGATAACCGCCTTCTCGACCTTCTCGCCGAGATAGGCCTCCGCCGTTTCCTTCATCTTCTGCAGGATCATGGCCGAGATCTGCGAGGGCGACTGCTTCTTGCCGCCGGCCTCGACCCAGGCATCGCCATTGTCGCCCTTGACGATCTTGTAGGGGACGAGCTTCTTGTCCTTCTCCGTCACCGGATCGTCATAGCGGCGGCCGATCAGGCGCTTGACCGCGAAGATGGTGTTTTCAGGATTGGTGACCGCCTGCCGCTTGGCCGGCTGGCCGACGAGACGTTCGCCGTCGCCCGAGATGGCGACGATGGAAGGCGTCGTGCGCGCGCCTTCCGCATTCTCGATTACCTTCGGCTCCTTGCCATCCATGATGGCGATACAGGAGTTGGTGGTGCCGAGATCGATACCGATTACTTTTGCCATTTTTCTAGTCTCTCCGCTAAGCAGGCTCTCAGGACCCGGTAAGGCGTTCCGACGAAAGCCCCTGTTCACAAGAAATCCCGTCCGGCCACCGGTTCTCCGGCGCCGCACGGCTTGGCGCGTATATAAGAACAGGCGGCATCGCGCGCAAGCATTCTGCGCAAGGCTTCCATGAACCTTTCCACCTCCGCCCGCGACTGATGTCCAGGTGCCGCATGGTGCGGCCCCGGAAAGGAAGCCCCCATGACCAGCAACCCAGAGACTCCATGGTCTCCGGGACCAACAGGAGCTCGGCGCGACCACCGCCTTCGGGACGGGGTCGATGCGCTGGGCTTTCCGCTGATTCCGTTGACCCTGCGCAGGAGCAGGCGTATCGTGACTACGAGGAAAGCAGACAATTCGATCAGGGAAGAACGTGCCGGACCACCGCGCCTTGCCCTGATTTGCGCGGCGATGCCGGGTGTTTCTCCCGTGGCTAACGGGGGTAGCTTCATGTCTCGCGTCCACGGCACGTTTGTGTCTTCTCTCCATTTTGCCGGCGGCTTGCGACGAGCCGCGCATGCAAGCAGCGGCTTGCTGGTGCTGGCGCTTGCCGCCAGCCTGTGGCTTGGAGGCGCCGCCCAGGCGCAGGAAACCCAGATCATTTATCCCGGCTCGATGGCGGTCACCGGCTTCCCCGGCACCATCATCCCGAATTTCGACGAGGGCTTGCCGCCCGGCGTCGATCCGGTCGACGAGACCTTCATCGACACTTCGCGCGCCAGCTTGCGCGTGTTCGATGTTTCGCATCTGGGGGGCCCGGCCTCCGGCCAGCTCGTCTTCACGCCGCCGCCTTTCGAGGTGACATCAGGTCAGATCGGCGAGGTGTTCGGCCTCGCCTATGATGACGGCGTGCGCGACGGTGTGCCATCGGGCATTCCCAACCTCTATGCCGCCGCCACCTCGCTGCATGGCGTCGAGATCGTCACCCCGGACGCCGACAAGGACGGCAGGCCGGAGCGGCAGCGCCGCGGCACGGCGGGCGCCACTTTCATGGAGGGCCAGTTCGGCACCGAAAGCGGCGGCGGACCAGGCACCATCTGGAAGATCGACGGCATCACCGGCCAGGTCGCCAAATTCGCCGACATCGACACCAACAGCGGTCCCGGCATCGGCAACCTCGCCTTCGATCCCGTCCATCGCCAGTTCTTCGCCTCCGACCTCGACACCGGCCTGATCCATCGCATCGACGCCGACGGCGGACCGATCGACACCTTCGACCATGGCGTCGCAGGGCGACCGGCGCATGGGCTGGCTCCCCTCGCCGACGATGGCGCGGTGATGGACATACAGGGCGCCGCCTTCGACACCGAAGACGCCGAAACCTGGGGCTACACCCAGGACGAGCGCCGCGTCTGGGCCGTCTCCTATCATAGCGGCCGGCTCTACTATTCGGTCGGCGAAAAGTCCGAAATCTGGTCGGTGGGCATTGCCCGCGACGGCACCTTCGCCGGCGATCCGCGTTGGGAACTGACGGTCAAGGCCGACAAGGACTACGCCGTCACCGACATTGCCTTCGACAACAGCGGCTTCATGTACCTTGCGCAACGCGGCCCGACCGAAAACCGCTACGACTACAGCCGCTTCGCCGATTCCGGCAAGGGCGAGGTCATCCGCTACTTCAGAGAAAATCCCGACGATCCCTCGACGGAATCGATCTGGGTGGAAGCGCCGCAGGAATACGCGGTCGGCTTCCCGCAAGGCAACAGGCAGTCGGCCGGCGGCCTCGACCTGCAATACGGCTACGACGCCGATGGCAATCTCGACACCTCGGTCTGCACCCAGACCTTGGTCAACACCGGCGACAAATTGCGCGACAACCCCGAGCTCGCCGAAAAGCTCGCTGCCGGCGGGCCGCTTGCCGTCCATGGCGTGCAGATCACGCCCAAGGACCTCGTCAAGCCGGCCAACGTGCCGCCCTTCGGCTCCTGGTTCGTCGATTTCGACGGCTATTTCGAGGATCCTGAAGTGGAAGGCCATGTTGGCGACGTCGCCGTCTGGCACCCTTGCGAGGGCCGTGCCGGCTATTATGAGGAAATACCGGGCGGCTATGAGCCCCCCTTCTACCCGCCGGACTTCCCACCGCCCGGGAATCTGCCTCCGTGTCTCGATGTCGAGGACGTGCAGTATTTCTGCACGCCGCATGGCCTCGAGGCCGATCTCTATCTCCATGACCATGCCGGCTTCGGCGGCGATTCGATCAAGGCCCAGTCCAGGACGCCAGGCGTCGGGGTGACCTCACCCATGTCGCATGCTCCGGGCAAGCCGTACACGATCGACATCACCGGCCACTATCCGGGGGACAGAGTGGATGTTGGACTTTGCTTCTACAGGAAGTCCGACAAGGACAAGGGTGGCTACTACCCTTGCTGCAAGATGACCTTGCCGCTCCGGACCCCAGCCGTCAGCTGCGAACGTTGAGGAGGCGAAGATGAACAGTCTTGCCCCATCCCCGCTCGCGACCCAAACGCAAAAAAGCGTCATGGAGACGATCATGAAACCCCTGTCATATGCCGGGCGCGGTGCGCGCTGGCTGATGGCGGCCGGTATCGCGGTCGCCCTTGCGCCCGCACTGCCGGCATCCGCCGCCCAGACCGTCCAGGCTGTCACCAGCCCAGATGTGCAGCCGTTGCAGCTCGACAATCCACGCATCATCAATCCGGAGCCCGGACGTGTCGTGCCGTTCTTCACCAAGACCGGCGGCCAGCGCAGCTGCGACTATGTCTTCTACACCTTGACCTTCGGCCTGCGCGGCAATCCGCAGGGCTTTGCCGATCCGGGCCTCGAGGCGGCGCTGAAGAAAGCCCAGCTCGCGTTCAAGGACCAGCTTCCCCACGGTCTTTCCATCGTCAACGTGACGGTCTCCGGCGACGGCACCGATGCGTCGGGTGGGCCTTTGCCTGCCGCCGCCATCAGCAATTCGGCCGGACCCAACGATACGGCAACGGTTTCCGATTTCCGGATGTCCGCCAGCGATCTGGATGGCTCAGGGGCACTGAACGAACGCGTCATCACCTTCCGCATCACGGCCAAGATCGACCACGCCGCGTTTCCAGCGCCGGCCAATGTCGACAATCAGGGCCTGATCAAGGTCACCGGCGGCATCGGCACGGGAACCATCATCCCCTCGCAGGATCCGGGCAAGCCGGACGATGGCAACATCGCGACCGGCGAAAAGACCTCGATCCGGATCGACCTCACCAAATGCGACAAGCAACCTCCCCCCCCAACCGACCATGAGTGCTTCAAGGTCGAGCGCGGCACGGTCGACTGCGTGCCCGGCGGTGGTGCCTTCATCTATCACATGCCTGTCGGCCCGGAGATGGGCGGCAAGTGGGTGCAGGTGTCGACGACCTCATCAGGCATCACCATCATCCCCGACACCCAGAAGGTGCCGGCGGGCGGCGGGGTGCTCGACTGGAAGATCGTCGGCGCGTCACCCGGCGACGTCATCCACCTCATCGTCACCGGCATCGAGACCTATGCCGGACCGAAGGAGGGCTGGGGCCTGTGCTGCACGCAAACCATCGACATCGTCATCCCGCGTGACCAGAGGTGCCCGCCCAGGGACAAGGAGCCGGATCTCAAGGTTGAAAAGCATGCCGATGTCACACGCTGCACAATGGCCGGCGGCTGCGACTTCACCATCCGGGTCACCAATGTCGGCACGGGGCCCTACAATGGCAAGATCGTGCTCGACGAGGTGACGCTGCCGGCCGGCTCGACGCTGAGTTCAGGGCCCAATCCGCCCTGGGCCTGCGCGCCGGGAACCACCCCGATGACGTGCACCTACCCGGTGACCACGCTCAATCCGGGGGCCTTTGTCGACCTCAAGCTCGGCTTCAGGCCGGCCGGAGGCTGGCAAGGCAGCGTGCTGCGCAACTGCGCCACCTATAATTACGGCGCCAGCGGCAAGCCGCTGTTCGGCAGCCAGGCCAATGACCGGGGCTGCGCGTCGATCCCGATCTGCCGCCGCGGCGACCGCAACCCGGATTGCCAGCCGCCGGTCGAAAAGAAGGTCGACCTGATCCTCAAGAAGCGTGCCCGCACCGAAGTCTGCACCGCCGATGGCGTCTGCACCTTCATCGTCGACATCATCAACAACGGCACATCGACCTATAACGGACCGCTGACGGTGATCGACAACTACCCAAGCGGCGCGCCGACATCCTCCACCTTCGGGCCGAGCCCGCCCTGGACATGCGGCCCGAACGGCCCTGGCCAGTTCCGCTGCGACAATGCCGGCATCTCGCTGCCTGCGGGTGCCTCTACGCCGATCTTCGTCAAGGCGGTCGTGCCGGCCAGCTATCGGTCGGACATGGTCGAGAACTGCGCCGAGGTGAGGGCCATCCCCGGTGAGGTCGATCTCACCAACAACAGGGCCTGCGCCAAGGAACGCATCCGCCATGCCAATGGCGGCCAGCCGACCTTGCGCATCACCAAGGTGTGCAACGGCTCGCTGGCTGGTGCGGCGCTGGTTTCCTGCCGCATCACCGTCAGCAGCGTCGGCACGGCTGCCCCCACCGGTCCGGTGCGGGTCAACGATGCCGCCGCGCTGGTGTCGGGCGGAGCGCCCGTGCAGATCCAAACCGTCACCCCTGACGGCGCGGAATGGGCGTGCGGACCGGTTCCGGCCAATGCATTGTCGTGCCAGATTCCCGGCGCCGTCATGACACCCGGGATCTCAAGGCACTTCGACGTGACGGTCTCGGCCAATGGCGAGTTCGAGAACTGCGCGCGCGGCTCCTATGGCCCGGCGCAGGGCGACGACGTCGTCTATCCGATCGGCCAGGCCTGCGCCAAGGGCGGCGGCTCCTCGACCATCCGTGTCGAGAAGACCGGCGACCGCGAATGCAGGCTCGGCCGGCCCTGTTCGTTCGACATCACCGTCACAAATGCCGGGACGAGCCCCTTCTCGGGTCCGGTCCGCATCGGCGATGCGATCGGGGTGGAGGGGCTTGGCCGACTGGAAGGCGTTGCGATCACCTCGATCGACCCGCCCTTCGGCTGCTCGCCGGAACCGACGACCTTACCGGCCTCCTGCATCGCCAACCTGACCCTCGGCGCCGGCGAAAGCCAGTCGCACCGTGTGACAGTGGTCATCCCCGACGACGGGCGTCTTGCCAATCTGCAGGGTAACGTCAATGGCCAGAACTGCGTTGGCGTGCTCTCTCCCGACACACGGGTACAGGGCGGCGCCGACGTCCTGTCCAAGGATGCGACCGACATCCAGGGCGATCGCGGCAAGGCCTATGCGTGCCATCCGTTCATCATCACGCATGAGGTGGTGAAGAATGAGTGCTCGCCGGGCTTTGTCATGAACGATGCCGGCCGCTGCGTCTGCCCGGAAGGCACTACCTTCCGCAACGGCCAGTGCACGGGCGGCGGCACCAATGTTCTGCCGTTGCCACCGCCGCCGCGCTGCGTGCTGCTCGAAGGCCAGATCCGCACCGAGGACGGACGTTGCGTCTGCCCGCGCGGTACGGAGCTGGAGAACGGAAAATGCGTCAGGACCGACAAGCCCGAGCAGTGCACCATCCGTGGTCAGGTCCACGACGCCGACGGCGACTGTGTCTGCCCGCGCGGCACCGAGGTGCGAGACGGCGCCTGCCGTCAGATCCGGCCAAAACCACAGCAGTGCCGCATCCCTGGCCAGTTCCGCAATGCCGACGGCGACTGTGTCTGCCCGCAAGGCACCGAGGTGCGCAACGGCGCCTGCCGCCCAACTCGGCCGAAGCCCGAGCAGTGCAGCATCCGTGGCCAGGTCCACAATGCGGACGGGGACTGCGTCTGCCCGCAAGGCACCGAGGTGCGAGACCGGGCCTGCCGTCCGATCCGGCCGCAGCCTGACCAGTGCACCATTCGTGGCCAGGTCCATGACTCCGATGGCAATTGCGTCTGCCCAAGGGGTACCGAGGTGCAAGGCAATGCCTGCCGGCGCAAGCAGCCTGACATGCAGCAGTGCGACATACGCGGCCAGGTCCACAACAAGCGCGGCGAATGCGTCTGTCCGCGTGGGACCGAGGTGATCGACGGCGCATGCCGCAAGCCCAGGCAAGAGAGCGAATGCGCGCCGGGCTCGCAGATGGTCAACGGCCAGTGCCAGCCGATCTTCAGGCGACACTGCCCGGAGGGTACGATCGGGCGGTATCCGAACTGCAGGCCGATACGCGGGCAGCCGTCGCTGGAAATCGATCCGGGTCAGCTGCTGCAATTGCTGCCGCGACGCAGGCAGCAGATCGACCAGCAACAGGATCCGGTTCCAAACAGGGTCCTGAAACTCCAGCAGCAGTAACCATCCGCGTGACGCCAAACGAGAACCCGCCGGAGCAATCCGGCGGGTTCAGACTGCTGACAAACCCCTGGCTTTTGCCTGGGGTTTTTGATTCACTGGGTCATGTTGAAGCGACCCGCCCCTGAACAGACCGCGCTCGAGATGGTGACGTTGGATCAGCTTGTTCCGGCTGATCATCTGTTGCGCAAGATCG
>NZ_JAPYKP010000079.1:0-25639 GCF_037179725.1 Mesorhizobium sp. Cs1321R2N1
CTCCGCGCTGCGCGGCGCCACCCGCAACCTTGCCGGGGAACTCAATCGCCAGATCCTTGCCGACGGCGGCCATATCTCGCGCAATCCAATGGCGGTGCTTGAAATCCTCGCCGACCTCCTGCCGCTGCGCCAGACCTACGCCAACCAGGCCGAAGCGCCGCCGCAGGCGCTGATCGGCGCCATTGACCGCATGCTGCCGGCGCTGCGCTTCTTCCGTCATCAGGATGGCAGCCTCGCCCGCTTCAACGGTATGGGCGCCACAATCCATGACCGCATCGCCACCATCCTGCGCCATGACGACACCGCCGGCTCCCCGCTGCTGCATGCACCGCATTCGGGCTATGAACGGCTGGCGATCGGCGGCACCACCGTGATTGCCGATACCGGCCTGCCGCCGCCGGTCGACGTGTCCAATGCAGCGCATGCCGGCTGCCTCGCCTTCGAACTGTCGTCGGGCCGCCAGCACTATATCGTCAATGCCGGCATCGACACCTACGGCGCCGCGGAGTTCCGGCCACTGGCCCGCGCCACCGCAGCGCATTCGACAGCCACCATCAACGACACGTCTTCGGCGCGTTTCACCCACGCGCTGCGGGTCAACGACCAGTTGGGATCACCGTTGATCGGCGGCCCGCAGCAAGTGCAGTGCAAGCGCATCGACCAGAAGGGCGTCCACGGCTTCATCGCCCGTCATGACGGCTATCTGCAGCGTTTCGGCTTTCTGCATGAGCGTGAGCTGAAACTCTCCTCGGACGGCAATGTGCTGGCGGGCCGGGATCGGTTCCAGCGGCCCGGCAACGCCCCGATCCGCAACAGCGGCCGCGATTTCATCACCGTGCGCTTTCACGTCCATCCGGACATCAATCTGCTGCAGGACGAACAGGAGCGGCTGGTCCTGACCGCCGATCAGGCCGACACCTGGGTGTTCACCTCGGGCGAAGTGGTGCCCGAAGTTGAGGAATCGATCTATTTCGCCGGTCTGGGCGGGCCGCGCCGCAGCCGCCAGATCGTGCTCGCCTTCAAGGCGTCCGACATTGCCGAAGTCCATTGGCAGCTGACGCGGACAAAGATCGCGGGGTATCCGGAAAACAACTGAACCGCCGCCAAACCGGTCGGCTCAAGCCTGCTGCGGGATACCGAAGGCGTCATAGGTGCTGAGCGATGGCGGACCGGCGAAGGCGAAGCGGATCTTGTCGACCATCGCCGCCGCCTCGCCGCTTCGGTCATAGCGCTCGGCATCCTCTGCCGTGCTCCAAACGGTGATTGCCATGAACGTGTCGCGCGCCTGGTGCTGCTGCAGCAGCACGGCGCTAATATTGCCCTCGGCAGCGCGGATGGCGGGGATCGCCTCGGCCTCGTAGACGTCCCGCAACCGCTCCGTCGTGTCCAGCAACGCCCTGAACTGGCCAATACGCACGAATGCCATAGGTTTTCCTCCATCGCGAGCAGATGAGCCTATACTGGATGCCCTCAATTTCATATGAAACCGTCGAAGGACGCGCGATGCTTGATTTCCGGGCCTCATATGCTACGGCGCGGGCATCCATCACACCAGCCGTGAAAGGCCGCCAGCCAATGGCCGTCGCCGCCAAGAATATTCCCGCCCCGGACCTCGTTCCCGTCCGCCGTGCCTTGCTCTCCGTCTTCGACAAGACCGGCCTGATCGATTTCGCCAGGGCACTGGCCGCGGCCGGTGTCGAGCTCGTCTCCACCGGCGGCACGGCAAAAGCGATCGCCGAAGCCGGCATGGCGGTGCGCGATGTCTCCGAACTCACCGGTTTTCCCGAGATCATGGACGGCCGCGTCAAGACGCTGCACCCGTCCGTGCACGGCGCGCTGCTTGGCGTGCGCGACGATCCCGAGCATACATTGGCGATGCGCAAATACGGCATCGAGCCGATCGATCTCGTCGTCTCCAATCTTTATCCGTTCGAGGAGGTCCGCCGCTCCGGCGCCGACTACGCGGCGATCGTCGAGAATATCGACATTGGCGGCCCGGCGATGATCCGCGCCTCGGCCAAGAACCATGCCTATGTCGCCATTGTCACCGATCCCGGCGACTACGCCGCGGTGCTCAACGCGCTGGAGATGAACATCGGCTCGCTGTCGCTGGATTTCCGCAAGAAGCTGGCGGCCAAGGCCTTCGCCCGCACCGCCACTTATGACGCGGCGATCTCGGGCTGGTTCGCCGAGGCGCTGGAGATCGAGCATCCGACCTGGCGCGCCTTCGGCGGCAGGCTTGCCGAGGTCATGCGCTACGGCGAAAACCCGCATCAGGATGCCGGCTTCTACGTCAATGGCGACAAGCGGCCAGGCGTCGCCACGGCGCGGCAACTGCAGGGCAAGCAGCTGTCCTACAACAACATCAACGACACCGATGCCGCCTTCGAACTGGCCGGCGAGTTCGATCCGAACCGCTCGGCCGCCGTCGCCATCATCAAGCACGCCAATCCGTGCGGCGTGGCCGAAAGTACGTCGCTGAAAGCGGCCTACGCCAAGGCGCTCGCCTGCGACCCGGTCTCGGCCTTTGGCGGCATCGTCGCCTTGAACCGCACCCTTGACGCCGAGGCGGCCGAGGAAATCGTGAAAACCTTCACCGAGGTGATCATCGCCCCCGACGCTACCGACGAGGCCGCGGCAATCATAGCTGCCAAGAAGAATTTGCGCCTGCTGGTCACCAGCGGCCTGCCCGACCCGCGCACGGCAGGCACGACGGTCAAGTCGGTTTCCGGTGGCCTGCTCGTCCAGGGCCGCGACAACGCCGCGGTCGACGACCTCGATCTGAAGGTGGTGACGAAGCGCGCGCCGACGCCCAGCGAAATGGCCGATCTGAAATTCGCCTTCCGCGTCGCCAAGCACGTCAAGTCGAACGCCATCGTCTATGCCAAGGACGGTGCCACCGTCGGCATCGGCGCCGGCCAGATGAGCCGGGTCGATTCCTCACGCATCGCCGCGCGAAAGGCGGTCGACGCGGCGGAGACGGCAGGCATGGCGGAGCCGTTGACCAAGGGCTCGGTGGTCGCTTCGGACGCCTTCTTCCCCTTCGCCGACGGCCTGCTGTCGGCCATCGAAGCCGGTGCCACCGCCGTGATCCAGCCGGGCGGTTCGATGCGCGACGACGACGTCATCGCCGCCGCCGACGAACACGGCATCGCCATGGTGTTCACAGGCGTGCGGCATTTCCGGCATTGAGGAGCTTCTTCCCTTCTCCCCTTATTGTGGGAGAAGGGAGAGGCGCTGCTATTCAACTGGCCGATCCGCCGGATACGGCGTGCGAACCAGGATCGCCATGCCGATGGCCAGGAACAGGATAATCGCCGCCATGCCGAGCCGCGCCGAGCCGCTGGTTGCGGTAATCGTCGCCACCATGAACGGCGCCAGGAAACTGGTTGCCCGGCCGGCTAGCGCATAGATGCCGAAATAGCGGCCGGATTCGGCTGCGGTCACGCTGCGCGCCATGTAGGAGCGCGACGACGCCTGCACCGGCCCGAAAGCCAGGCCGATCAGCAGGCCGTACATGATGTAGGCCTTTTCGGCCGCCGTGCCGAACAGGCCTCCCGAGTCGGCGGTCGAAAGCTGGATCAGGCCGAGCAGCGTGAAGCCCGGGCCGGTCGAGACGACGCCGATGGTGGCGATGGACAGCATGACCAGCGAAATCATCACCACCGCCTTGGAACCCAGGCCGGTGTCGAGCCGCGCCGCGATCCAGCAACCGAAGATGGCGACGACATTGAGGATGATGCCGAACATACCGATCTCGGTGATCGACCATTGGAACATGCCCGCCGCGAAGGTGCCGCCCAGCGCCAGCAGCGCATTGACGCCATCCTGGTAGATCATGCGGGCGACGAGGAAGCGGAAGATGCCGCCACGCTTGCGCACCTCGGCCAGCGTCGATTTCAGCTCCGACAGGCCTTCGCGCACCGCCGGCCCGATCGCGATGCCCTTGATGGCGTCGGGCGTGAAGAAGAACATCGGCAGGATGAACAGGAAATACCAACCGGCCGACAGCGGCCCGGTGGCGCGGGCGTCCTCGCCCAGCTGCGGGTCAAGACCGAACAATGGGGTGATGCCGATGATCGTCTTGCCGGTTTCCGGCGAGCCGGCCAGGCAGGTGACGACGAAGATCAGTGCGATCATGCCCCCGAGATATCCGAGGCCCCAGGCCACGTTGGAGATGCGGCCGATCTCGCTCTTCGGCACCAGGCGCGGCATCATGGAATCGTTGAAGACGGTGGAAAACTCCGCCGCCACCGACGCCAGCGAGAACAGCGCCACGATCAGGAACAGGTTCGAGCCGGGCGCGGCGAACCAGAGCAAGGTGAGACTGGTGACCTTGATCGCGGCGAAGAAGGCGATCCATGGCTTGCGCGGTCCGGTCTGGTCGGCGATCGAACCGAGGATCGGCGACAGCACCGCGATGACCAGCCCGGCAGCGGCGATGCCATAGCCCCAGACGGCTTGGCCGGTGGTGGGATCGCCCGCCATGCGCGAAACGAAATAGGGGCCGAAAATGAAGGTGGTGACGACCGTGAAGAACGGCTGCGCCGCCCAGTCGAAGAACATCCACCCCCAGATGCCGCGCCCGGACGCCCGCTGGATCGTCTCTACCGCCATAGTGATTCCCCCGGCACCCGCTCCGCCCATTTCGGGCGCCATGTCTGCATGTTTCGAATGTTCAAGCAAATGGACAAGCGCTGGCTCACATTCCCGTCAGATCGCTCATCAGGCCCGACGCAACCGACAGCCGCGACACGGTGATGTCGCCGCCTTCCGTCAGCGCCTGTAGCCGATCGCGGATGCGCGCCACCCGCTCGCCGCCGGCTTCGAGCCAGGCCGCCACCGGATCGGCCGCCTTGGACTGGCCGGTGAGGGCGGCGACCGCGATGCCGCGCCGTGCCGCGCCGATCGTGTCGGTGGCGCGGGACAGAGCGAGTTGATCATAATAGTCCGAAGGCGTGATCGAGCGCGCCGCATCCTCGACGCGCGGGATGCGGAAGGCATCGCTGACGGCGAAGAACGCCCTGGCGGCCGCGACAATATCGGCACCGGCGGTGCGCGCCGTCAGCGCGATGTCGGGGATGAGCTCCGCCGCCTCGCTCACCGCCAGCTGCTCGGCCAGCTTCTCCGGGGCGCCAGCCTTGAACAGCCCGTGCCGCTTCTCCTCGATCCGCTCGCGGGAAAAAGCCGGCAGCAGCGATACCAGTTTGGGCTCCAGCGCCTTGCGCGCATCCTGCAGTTCGGCGATGCGCTGGCCGAGCGGTGCCGTGCCGGCATCGTTCTTCAGATACCAGCCGCTGCTCATATAGATGAGCCGGCTCACCATCTGATAGAGATCGAGCTGCACCTGGCCGTCGATCTGGTTGTCGAGCGCGTCGATCTCGCGATAGAGCGCCGGCAGCGCAAAGCCATCGCGCACCACGGCGAAGGTGCGCACCACATCGGCGGCGCTGCGCCCCGTCGCTTCCTGCAGCCGGTTGACGAAGGACGGCCCGCCGCGATTGACCAGGTCGTTGGCCACGACACGGGCGATGATCTCGCGGCGCAGCCGATGACCGTGGATCTCGGAAGCGTATTTCTTCGCCATCCGGTCCGGGAAATAACCCATCAGGTCGCGGTCGAAATGCGCATCGTCCGGCACGTCGCTGGCGACGATGTCAGAAAACAGCACGATCTTGGCATAGGCGAGCAGAACGCCAAGCTCGGCCCGGGTCAGCGGCTCGCCGCGTGCCTCGCGTTCGGCAAGGGCTACCGGCGACGGCAACGTCTCGACCACACGATCGAGCAGGCCGCGCGCCTCCAGCGCCGTCATGAAGCGGCTTTGATGCGCGATGTCGGCGAGACCGCGCTTGCGGGCAATCGAAAGCGCCAGCGTCTGCTGGTAGTTGTTGGACAGCACCAGGCCGCCGACCTCGTCGGTCATCTCGGCCAGCAGCTTGTTGCGCGCCGGACGTGTCAGCGATCCCTTGCGCATGGCGGACGCCAGCGCGATCTTGATGTTGACCTCGACGTCGGAGCAGTTGACGCCGCCCGAATTGTCGATGGCGTCGGAATTGCAGCGGCCGCCATTCATGCCGAACTCGATGCGTGCGCGCTGCGTCACGCCCAGATTGGCGCCCTCGCCGATCACCTTGGCGCGCACGTCGAGCGCCGTGATGCGGACGGCATCGTTGGCGCGGTCGCCAACCTCGGCATTGGTTTCGGTCGACGCCCTGAGATACGTGCCGATGCCGCCGAACCACAACAGGTCGACCGGCGCCTTGAGGATGGCGGTCATGATCTCGACCGGCGTGGCGGTCGTCTTGGCGAGGCCGATCGCGACCGCCGCGGCCGCCGGCAAGGTGATCGACTTCTGGCTGCGCGAGACGATGACGCCGCCTTCCGACAGCTTGGTCTTGTCATAGTCCTGCCAGCTCGAACGCGGCAACGCGAACATGCGCTCGCGCTCGGCCATCGAGGCCGCCATGTCAGGATCCGGATCGATGAAGATGTCGCGATGGTCGAAGGCGGCGATCAGCCGCGTTTTCGGCGACAACAGCATGCCGTTGCCGAACACGTCGCCCGACATGTCACCGACACCGACAACAGAGAACGGCGAGGTTTGGACATCGCGGTTCATCTCGCGGAAATGCCGCTTGACCGCTTCCCAGGCGCCCTTGGCGGTGATGCCCATCTTCTTGTGGTCGTAGCCGGCCGAACCGCCGCTGGCGAAGGCATCGTCGAGCCAGAAGCCGTGCTTCTCGGAGATGGCGTTGGCGGTGTCGGAGAAGGTCGCCGTGCCCTTGTCGGCGGCGACGACGAAATAAGGATCGTCCTGGTCGCGGCGCACCACGCCGGCCGGCGGAATGACGCCGTCCAGGCCGATATTGTCGGTGATCGACAGCAGGCTGGAGACAAAGTTCTTGTAGGCCGAGGTGCCGGCCTCGAAAATGGCGTCGCGGCCGGCGCTCATCGGCAGTTTCTTCGGATAGAAGCCGCCCTTGGCGCCGACCGGCACGATGACGGCGTTCTTGACCTGCTGCGCTTTGACCAGGCCGAGCACCTCGGTGCGGTAGTCCTGGGCGCGGTCCGACCAGCGCAAGCCGCCACGCGCCACCGGGCCGAAGCGCAGATGCAGGCCTTCGACCTCGGAGCCGTAGACGAAGATTTCCCGCCATGGCCGTGGCGCCGGCAACCCCTCGACCGCCTGCGAGTCGAGCTTGATCGCTAGCGACTGGCCTTTCTCTTTCGTATCGGCAACGAAATGATTGGTGCGCAGCGAGGCTTCGATCAGATTTAGATAGCGGCGGATGATGGTGTCGTCGTCGATGTTGGGCACATCTTCCAGCGCATCCCTGATCTTGGCCTTGAGGTGCTTGGCCGCCACCACGCCCTCCGTTTCCGCCGCCGGGCCGAGCCGCGCGATGAACAGGTCATGCAGGCCGCGCGCGATCTCGGGATAGCGGTTGAGCGCCGCGGCAATGAAATCCTGGCTCTGCGGAATGCCGACCTGCTGCAAATAGCGGCCATAGGCGCGCAGGATCGTGATCTCGCCCGACCACAGGCCGGCGGTCTGGGCAAGGCCATTATAACCATCATTGTCGACATCGCCGCGCCATACCGACAGGAAAGCGTCCTCGAACAGCGCGCCGCCGTCGGCGAGGTCGATCGGCTTGCCGTAGCTGTTCTCCAGCTCCATGTCGTGGATGAAGACCAAGCCCGACTGGTCGTCGCCGACCTCGAAGGTGCGCTCGCTGATGACACGGAAGCCGATGTTCTCCAGCACCGGAACGCGCCGCGACAACGCCACCGGGCTGCCATGGTGATAGATCTTCAGCGCCGCCTGGTGCGGCTTCTGCTCGGCATGGCGGTAATAGTCGATGGCGATCGGATTGCCGGCGCTGATCTTGGCGATACGTCCGGCGTCGGCCAGCGCCACCGCCGCGCTGAACGTGTCCCGGTAGCTCTCCGGCAGCCGCGCCGCGATCGCTTTCAACGCCGGGTCGCTGCCGCTGGCTTCGGCCGCATCGGCAAGTGCATCTTCCCAGGTGCGCACGATGTCGCGGATCGCCGCCTCTATCGTCGCCTGCTCGACCTTCGGCGTCTTGCCGCCGGAGCGGCCGATGATGAAGTGAACGCGCGCCAGTCCGCCTTCGGGGAAGGCCGGGTAGTAGGCCGACAGCCGGCCCTCGAACACGGTTTTCAGATAGGCGCCGATCTTCTCGCGCACGACGCTGTCGTAGCGGTCGCGCGGCACGAAGACGAGGATCGAGACGAAACGGTCGAACTGGTCGGCGCGCACCAGCGCTCGCACGCGCGGCCGTTCGACCAGGCCGAGAATGGCAGCGGCATGCTTGCGCAGGATCGGAACCGGCACCTGGAACAGCTCGTCGCGCGGGTAGCTTTCCAGCACGTTGATCAGCGCCTTGCCGGAGTGGTCATGGCGGTCGAACCCGGACTTGGCGATGATGGTTTCGGCCTTGGACCTGAGATACGGGATCTTCATCACCGACCGCGTATAGGCGGTCGAGGTGAACAGGCCGACGATGCGCAGTTCGCCCGCCAACGCGCCCTTGGCGGTGTAGGTCTTGACGCCGATGTAGTCGAGATAGATGCGCCGGTGCACCAGCGACTTGGCATTGGCCTTGGTGACGATCAGCGGCTCCGGTCCGTGCAGGAAAGCACGGATTTCCGGCGTCGTCGTCACCGCCTCGGTCCCGCGCCTCAGCACCAGCACGTCCGGGTCGGTCAGGATGCCCAGGCCGGGCTTTTCGGCGCGTTCCAGATTGCCGCTTTCCTCGCCGCCGGTGTATTTGAATTCACGCATGCCGAGGAAGGTGAAGTTGTCGTCGCGCAGCCACTCCAGGAAGGCGATGGCCTCGGCGACGCTCTTCTTGTCGAGCGGCACCGCCGAATAGCGGAATTCGGAGATTGCCTGATCGAGCCGGGCCAGCATCGGCCGCCAGTCGTTGACCGCGGCGTGGACCTGTCCAAGCATCTTGCGCAGCCGCTCGGTCAAGCCATTTGCCTGTTCCGGCGTCAGCCGGGGAATGTGGACATGGATCACGCTCAGCCGGTCATGGCTTCCGTCATCCCTGGCGAAATTGCCGTCGCCGAGGATTTCGTCCACACCCGTCTTGTCATGGCGAACCGTGATCACCGGATGGGTGACCAGGGTCGGTTCACCTGATGTCTCTGTGACCTCGCCGAGGATGGAATCGAACAGGAACGGCATGTTGTCGTTGACGACCGTGATGACGGTCACCGGGCGGCCTTCGCGAACGACGCCCGAATCGGCTTCCACGGCGACGACGCACTCACCCTTTTTGTGAACGGCGACCGCCTGGCCGGCGAGATCGGCGGCACGTTCGAGGTCCGTCACGTCGTAGGCGGCGATATCCTCCGCCGGCGCGCGGGCGAGCAGGTAATCGGTGAGCCTAGCCGGTCTGTCCTCGATCTTCGCCGCAGGTGCCTTCTTCTTCGACTTGGCTGCGGACTTCACACTGGCCATGACGCTTCTTCCCTCCCGTCGCATGCTTTTGCGACTATGGTAGCAGATGACCGCTGTTTGGCGACAAAGGTTTGACGGCTTGCCAAGAATTATCGGAATTCGGCGGCAAGGCATCGCCTGACGAGGAGAAATGATCCATGACCGGCAAAATCACCGCGCTTGACCTGGCCTCGGGAGAGCTGAGCGAGCCTACAAAAGCCTATTTCGCCAAATGCGAGGAAAAGCTCGGGCTCGTCCCCAACGTGCTCAGGGCCTATGCCTTCGACGACAAGAAGCTGCGCGCCTTCACCGACATGTATAACGACCTGATGCTGGGCGAATCCGGCCTGTCGAAGCTGGAACGCGAGATGATCGCTGTCGCCGTCTCCTCCATCAACCACTGCTACTATTGCCTGACCGCGCATGGCGCTGCGGTGCGTCAGCTCTCGGGCGATCCCTTGCTCGGCGAGATGATGGTGATGAATTTCCGCGCGGCCGACCTTTCCCCGAAGCAAACGGCGATGCTCGAATTCGCCGTCAAGGTGACGCAAGAGCCGGCCAGGATCGTCGAGGCCGACCGCGCTGCATTGCGCCAGGCCGGCTTCAGTGATCGCGACATCTGGGACATCGCTTCGACCGCGGCCTTCTTCAACATGTCGAATCGTGTCGCGGCCGCGATCGACATGCGGCCGAACGACGAATATCACGCCATGGCGCGATAGGGCCACGCGCGCTCCACCATCGGTCCTCGTTCTCATCAAGCGTTGACAGGCAGACACTGCCGGCTAGGTTTCCGGGAAACAAAATTTCCGAGGGGTGAAACTTCGTGCCCGAGGCTAACGCTTCGAGAATGGGAGCCCTTATGCTGGACCGAATTGCCAAACCCAGGATTGTTCTCTGCGCCCTGACCATGACGCTGGCGCTCGCATCCCCACCCGCCCATGCATTCGAGGCGGCGACAGCCTACCAGCCCATTTTCGAAACGGCGGCGGCCAAGACAGTAACGTTGACCGGCCACGACCTGACCATCGACCAGGTCATCGACATCGCCCGCAACGGCGCCAAGGTCGAACTCAGCCCGGAAGCGCTGCAGCGCTCGGCGGATGCCTACGGCCTGCTGCTCGAGGGTGCCGCCGAAGGTATCACGATCTACTGGTTCAACCGTGGCGCCGGCGACCAGCGCGAAACGGTGATCTTCTCCGGCGACCCGACGACGCCGGAAAACAGCAAGCTCCTCAAGGATCAGCAGCTCGCCCGCTTCAAGGGCGGGGTCAACAGAGGCTACGGGCCGGAGCTGCAGGAGGAGGCGCTCGTGCGCGCGATCATGGCGATCCGCGCCAACACCATGTCCTACGAAGCCGCCAGCCCGCAGCTGACGCATATGCTCCTCGACATGCTGAACAAGCGGGTGACGCCGGTCGTGCAATCGCGCGGCACGCTCGGCGAAGGTGACCTCGCGACACTCGGCAATATCGGCGCGGCCATGGTCGGCGAAGGCGAGGCCTACCTCAACGGCGTTCGCATGCCGGCCGCGCAGGCCCTTTCGCAGGCGGGCCTGAAGCCGCTCGAACCGTTCGCCGCCGACCAGGCCGCGCTGATCAGCAGCAATGCCTACGCGCAGGCACAGGCGGTGCTTTTGCTGGAGGACGCGCGAAAACTGCTGGAATGGACCGACCTCAGCTACGCCATGGGGCTGAACGGCATGAATTCCAGCGTGACGCCGATATCGGTGCCGGTGCAATCCATGCGGCCTTACCCGTGGCTGACATGGGATGCGGCGAGGATCATGGACATGATCAAGGGCAGCTATCTCTTCGATGAGGATGCGGCCCGCATCATCCAGGACCCGGAAAGCATGCGCGCCTCCAGCCAGCGTCAGGGCTCGGCCTGGCAGGCCTGGGCGGATCTGCGCCAATCCGTGCTGCTCTCCATCAACTCGTCGGATCACAATCCGGCCGTGCTGCCGGGCCTGACGCCGCAGAGCTCGCCGGAGCTGAACACGCCGCAATTCATGAAATATTACATCAAGGGCGGACCGCTGAGTAACGGCAAGTCCGGCTATATCTTCTCCAACGCCAACTGGGATCCTTATCCCATGGCCAATCAGGTCGAGGCTTTCACCATCTCTCTCACCAATCTTGGCGTCGCGGTGGCGCAGCGCATCGAGCGCTTCCGCAATCCCTTCTTCACCGTGGTCAAGCCGGCCGATGTGCTGAAGCCCGAAGAGCGCAAGGATATCCCGACCTTCGACGGCTATCTGCCGACCGATCTCTGGCAGGAACTGGCCGATCTCGGCACGCCGGTGACACCGAATGGCCAGGCCATCGTCGCCACCGTCGAGGACCTCGAAGCGCAGACCCGCATCAAGACGCAACGCGCCCGCGAGGCGGTCGACCTGTCGTTTCACCTGCTGGCTCAGGACCTGTTGACGGCAAGCTATTGGATGGAAATCCGCAAGGCGCAGAACCCGCAGCGGAAATTCGGTGAGGCGCCAACCGCGGCACTCGAGGCGCTGCGCCAGGTGATCCCCTGGCATCAGGCGGCATCGGAACGGCAAAAGCGGCCGCTCGGCATGGTCGCCTATGATTTCATGCAGGAGAACCCGGCCTCGAAATTTTATCCCGGCGGACCGCAGGCGCCGAAGAGTGCCGCATTTCCGACGGCCGGCGTTCTGCCCAAGCGATGAAAGCCGCCGCAAGGCGGGTATCCAGGAACCGATGCCCACCTTCAGGACGGTCGAGTAGCATATGGCGATCACCTCGCGGAGACGAATATTAGCGATGGCGAATTTTCATTGCCTGCTGGTCATTTTGGTCCGATGATCGGCAGGCGGCATGACCGCATGTCGGTTCGATGCCGCTGATCAGGGAGGAGAGCATGGCAAAGTTTCTCTACATCTATCATGGCTCGGGCAAGATGCCGGCGAACGAAGCGGACCGCAAAGCAATGACCGACGCCTGGACAGGCTGGTTCGGAAAACTCGGCTCGGCCGTGGTCGAGCGCGGCAATCCTGTCGGCATGTCGAAGACGGTGCTGCCCGGCGGCAAGGTCGAGAACAATGGCGGCAGCAACCCGACCGGCGGCTATTCGATCATCGAGGCGAAGGACATCGATGACGCTGCCAGCAAGGCCAGGGAGTGTCCGATCCTGATGGAGCCGAACTGCAACGTCGAGATCGCGCCGATCATCAACATGATGAGCTGACGCCTGCTTAATGCATGTCGCTCAAAAGTGACCTCGGTTTTGGGAGAACGACATGCATCAAAACAAAGATCTAAAGCGCGTCGCATGAATACGTTTGACCGCGACGCGCTTTAGAGCAATTCCAGGAAAAGTGTGAAGCGGTTTTCCCCGGAGAAGCGCGTAGCGCTTTCCCTAAGGAATTGCGTTAAAAAAAGAGCTAGAGCGGTTCGACGTTTCCATGAAACGGCGAACTGCCCTAGGACCGCGCCGCGATGGCCGCCGCGGCACCGGCCATTGTCGTGGCGCTGACGCGGTTGGCGATCTTCATGGCGCGCTTGCTCCTAAGCAGCTTGCGCGCCTGCGAGGCGGCGAGCACCCAGGCGAGATCGATGGCTATCAACACCACCGCCATGGTCGCCGTCAGTTCGACCCAGCCGACGAGGCTGACCGAAGCGAGGTCTATGATGGTCGGCAACAGCGCCAGATAGAACATCATGATCTTGGGATTGCCGAGCGTGACGGCCATGCCGGCGAAGAACAGCTTGCCGGCCGAATCCTCGCGCGGCATCTCGCCTTCCTTGGCGTCGACGGGCGCCGTCCACATCTTCCAGGCGAGGTAGGCGAGATAGGCGACGCCAACCCATTTCACCATGACGAAAGCGAGATGGAAGGTTTGCGCCACCACCGCCAGCCCGAACACAGCCACCGACAGCCAGATGCCTTCGCCGATCCACATGGCAAGCAGGAACGGAAACACATCGCGAAACCCTTTCGAGATGACGCGCGCGACGAGCGCCGCGATCGACGGACCGGGCGAACCGGCGGCCACGAACAAGGCGGCGGCGAAGATCAGCAGTGAGGCGAGGTGCATGGCGAGGGTCTCTGCGTCGGGGCTCGATCAGCCACAATAACCAACAGCTGCGGCTCTGGCAAAGGCAAGACAATGGGCCATGGGCGCTGACCTGCCGCGTGCGGAGCCCCTTGCAGACCCGGCGTCACGCCGCTAGAAGGGCCGCCGCGAAACAATTTCGAGCCTCACTTTGCCTCAGTAACCGCCGGTCTCGTCAACTCCCCGACACACCTGCATGGCGCCGCATCAGCAGTGCCTGTTTCGTTTTTATGTGTTCTTCTGGGCGGCGGTTCGAGACCGGTTTGGCACTGCTGAACCGCTGTCGCGCGCTTTTGCCAGCGACACCTGACGTCACATTCTCCGCAGCCACCCGCCACGCCGCGCCCGCATGGGCATCTCGACATCGCCGACCGGATGAACTTCCCGACGGGAAGGACTTACCGGCATGTTTTCGGTCCTGCGCATCCACTGGACGATCGCGCCTGAAATCGCACCACGCCCCCTGATCAACTGCAATCGCTGCGGCTGCGTGAAAGCCTATTGCTGCAGCGGGAAATTCCGCGTCAACGCCAACGGCAAGCGCATCGACGTGTGGCTGATCTATCGTTGCGTCGATTGCGACAATTCCTGGAATTTCGGTATTTTCGAGCGCTGCACCCGCCGCGACATCGCGCCGGCGCTGCTCGCGGCACTCGGAAGCAATGATCCGGCACTGGTCCGGAGCCATGCCTTCGACATCGTTGCCCTGCGCAAACAGGTGGGACGCGTCGAGGAGTTCCCTGACGCCGCCGTGCGCAAGCAGGTGATCGGCGAGATGAAGGAAGACGCGACGGCGCTGGAACTCCGGCTCGGTCTGGAAATACCGGTATCGCTGAGGCTCGACCGGCTGCTTGCCAACGAACTTCGCATCTCGCGGTCGCGGCTTCAGGCGCTGGACGAACGGAGGTTGCTGACCGTCGAGCCGGATGGAGCAAAGGCCCTGCGCAAACCAGCCCGAGAGGGAGCGACAATCCGCATCGATCTCGCCGGCGAGCCTGACCGTCGGACCATCATCTCGGCCGCGGGTGGATGAACGAAAAAGGGCGGAGCACAGGTGCTCCGCCCTCTCAACTCTCGAAAAGGAAGACCTTACGCCGCGCCGACCGCCTTCGACGACTTCTCGAAACGCTTGCGCTCGTTGGGATCGAGATAGAGCTTGCGCAGGCGAATGGTCTTCGGCGTCACCTCAACCAGCTCGTCGTCCTGGATCCAGGCCAATGCGCGCTCCAGCGTCATGCGGATCGGCGGGGTGAGCTTGACCGCTTCATCCTTGCCGGCGGCGCGGATGTTGGTCAGCTTCTTGCCCTTCAGCACGTTCACTTCGAGATCGTTGTCCCGGCTGTGGATGCCGATGATCATGCCCTGATAGACCTTGACGCCCGGATCGATGACCATCGGACCACGGTCTTCGAGGTTCCACATGGCGTAGGCGACCGACTCGCCCTGCTCGTTGGAGATCAGCACGCCGTTGGTGCGGCCGGGCAATTCGCCCTTGTAAGGTTCGTAGGCATGGAACAGCCGGTTCATCACGGCGGTGCCGCGCGTGTCGGTCAAAAGTTCCGACTGGTAACCGATCAGGCCGCGCGTCGGCGCGTGGAAGACGATGCGCTGGCGGTTGCCGCCCGAGGGACGCAGCTCGACCATTTCGGCCTTGCGCTCCGACATCTTCTGCACGACGACGCCGGCATGCTCCTCGTCGACGTCGATCACGACTTCCTCGACCGGCTCCAGCAATTCGCCATTCTCGCCCTTCTGCATGACGACGCGCGGACGCGAGACGGCGATCTCGAATCCTTCGCGGCGCATGGTCTCGATCAGCACGGCGAGCTGCAGTTCGCCACGTCCGGAGACGAAGAACGAATCCTTGTCGGGCGATTCCTCGATCTTGAGCGCGACATTGCCTTCGGCTTCCCGAAGCAACCGGTCGCGAATGACGCGGCTGGTCACCTTGTCGCCTTCGGTGCCGGCCAGCGGGCTGTCGTTGACGAGGAAGGACATGGTCACGGTCGGTGGATCGATCGGCTGTGCATGCAGCGCCTCGGTCACCGCCAGGTCGCAGAACGTGTCGGCGACGGTCCCCTTGGACAGGCCGGCAATGGCGACGATGTCACCCGCCTGCGCTTCTTCGATCGGCTGGCGCTCGAGGCCACGGAAAGCGAGGATCTTGGAGATGCGGCCGGTTTCGATCTGGGTGCCGTCATTGTGCAGCACCTTGACGGCCTGGTTGGACTTCAGCGTGCCGCTCTCGATGCGGCCGGTGATGATGCGGCCGAGGAACGGATTGGCTTCCAGGATGGTGCCGATCATGCGGAACGGACCGGGATGGACGGTCGGCGCCGGCACATGCTTGATGACGAGGTCGAACAACGGCGCGAGCTGCTGGTCCTTGGGCCCTTCCGGGTTTTCCGACACCCAGCCGTCGCGGCCCGAACCATAGAGGATCGGGAAGTCGAGCTGCTCGTCGGTGGCGTCGAGCGCGGCGAACAGGTCGAACACCTCGTTGACCACCTCGACATGGCGCGCGTCGGGACGGTCGATCTTGTTGATGACGACGATCGGCTTCAAGCCGACCTTGAGCGCCTTGCCGACGACGAACTTAGTCTGCGGCATCGGCCCTTCGGCGGCGTCGACCAGCACGATGGCCGAATCCACCATCGACAGGATGCGCTCGACCTCACCGCCGAAATCGGCGTGGCCGGGGGTATCGACGATGTTGATGCGCGTGTCCTTCCAGTCGACCGAGGTCGCCTTGGCCAGGATGGTGATGCCGCGTTCCTTTTCGAGATCGTTGGAATCCATGGCGCGCTCGGCGACGCGCTGATTGTCGCGGAAGGAGCCGGACTGTTTCAAAAGCTGGTCGACCAGGGTGGTCTTTCCATGGTCGACGTGCGCGATGATCGCGATATTACGGAGGTTCATGATTCTGGTCTCGGAAGCGTTGCAGGCAGCAGGCCAAAGGCGCTGCCTCTTTCGGTTGCGCGGCTCATACAGGGTTTTTCGCAGTTGCGAAAGGGGACGCGCGCCACCAAATACTCATCAAATCTTAAGCATCTGCGTGTGAAATGATTTTGTTAACCAAGGCGGGAACCTTTTCAGGCCCCGGGCAGTTCGAACGTCATGACCGATAAACTCAACCGATTTTGGCCGCTGATCGCGTCCGCTGCCTTTGCCGTCCTGCTGGCGGCCAACGCCGCGCAGTCGGCCGCGACGCTGAAGGAAGCGCGGTCTGTCCTCCCTGATAATACGCCTTCCGCGCAGCAGGCCTTTGCCGACGCGCCCGACGGCGTCGACCCGGTGGTCACCGGCCCGGTCAGCGCCGCCTTCAAGCAGAGACAGGCCAGCGCCAACTGCGATGCGGCGGTTTGGCCCAACATTCCAATGGTCTGCTACCCCGACTGAGACGCCTCTCGCGCCAGTTCTTACACGCTGAGGCGTGTTGAGATTCAGGTCAGGCCGAGTCGAAAATGGTGGATCCCGAGAACCGGAGCGGAGCGTACTTTTGTACGTGAGCACCGGAAGCGCAGGAAGCCGCCGTTTGCAGGCCAGCCTCACCTGAATATCGACGCGCTTCAAGCCGCCTGCGGTTCCGGATCGAAGGCCGGTCGGCTGGTGTTGATCAGGAGCGAAATACAGGCCGCCGCGATTGCCGTCATGCCGGCAATCAGGAACGCCAGTTCGTAATTGCCTTGCAGTTCACGCATGGTGCCGCCGAAGGCGGCGGCGGCGGCGGCACCCACCTGGTGGCCGGCGACGATCCAGCCGAACACGATCGGCCCGCTGCGGTCGCCGAAGGCTTCGTTGGCCAGCCGCAGCGTCGGCGGCACTGTGGCGATCCAGTCGAGGCCGTAGAGCACGGCGAAGATGATCAGGCTGGTCGCCGAGAACCCGGAATAGGGCAGATAAATCAGCGACAGGCCACGGATGGCATAGTAGACGCCGAGCAGCTTGCGCGGGTCGAAACGGTCGGTGAGCCAGCCGGACAGTGTGGTGCCGATCAGGTCGAAAATGCCCATCATCGACAGCAGGCCGGCGGCCTGCACCTCGCCAATGCCCATGTCGCCGCAGAACGCGATCAGATGCGTGCCAACCAGCCCGTTGGTGGTGAAGCCGCAGACGAAGAAGGTGGCGAACAGGTACCAGAACACCCGCGTGCCGGCGGCGCGGCGCAACGTGTTGAGCGTATGCGCCAGGAAATTGCCTTGTGAGGCGGGCGAAGTCGGCGGCACATCATCCGCCTCGGCGCCATAGCGCACCATGCCGATCGAGGCCGGGCGCTCCGGCACCAGCAGCCAGACCAGAGGGATCAGCGCCGCGGTAGCGATCGCGACGGCGATGACAACGGGCTGCCAGCCGCCGGCTTGCGCCAGCGAGGCGATCAGCGGCAGGAAGACCAGCATGCCGGTGGCGCTGGAGGCCGACATCAGCCCCATGACAAGGCCGCGATTGGTCTTGAACCAGCGGTTGACGATGGTGGCGCCGAGCACGCTGGCGACGGCGCCGGATCCGATGCCGGAAAAAACGCCCCAGGTGATGAACAGATGCCAGGGCTTGGTCATCAGCAGGCTGAGCGTGGTCGAAGCCGACATCACCACCAGCGATGCAAGCAGCGTGCGGCGCAGCCCGATGCGCTCCATCAGCGCTGCTGCGAACGGACCGGTTAGCCCATAGAGCAGGATGCCGACGCCCGCAGCCAGCGAAATGACGTCGCGTCGCCAACCGAAACTGTTTTCCAGCGGCAGCATCATGACGGACGGCGCCGAGCGCAGGCCGGCGGCAATCAGCAGGCAGAGGAAGATGACGCCAACCACGACGAAAGCGTAGCGCTGGCCAAATGGACGGGATTGAGCTATCATGTTACTGACCGGTACGTTGCAAGGTGGGAGCATGTATCGTACCGATCGGTAACATTGTCAATCGAGTCCCATGATGCCAAGCGACAAAAATATTGAACTGACCATCAGAGACGGTCATGAATCCGCGCCACCCAAGGCCGCCAAGAAGATCCTAGACGTGGCCTATGACCTGTTCTACCGGCGAGGTATCAGGGCGATCGGCGTCGACGAAATCGTCAAGCGCGCCGGCGTTACCAAGCCCAGCCTCTATCGCAGCTTTCCCTCCAAGGACGAACTGGCCGCCTCCTACCTCAGGCAATACGACCTTGAATACTGGGAGCGTTTCGATGAAGCCGTTGCCGCCCATCCCGGCGACCCGCGCGCGCAGATCAAGGCTTTCCTGACCCGAATCGGCAAGCGAACGCAAGTGGCGGACTATCGCGGCTGCGGCATGACCAATGCGGCGGTCGAATATCCCGACCACAGCCATCCGGCCCGCGTTGTCAGTGAGGCCAACAAGCAGGAATTGCGCCGCCGCCTGCGCGCCATGGCGGCCGCGATGGGCGCACAAGACCCTGACACGCTGGGCGACGGGCTGCTGCTCATGATCGAAGGCGCCTACATCAGCGGCCAGCTGTTCGGCCTCGGCGGACCGGCGCAGTCGGTTGCCCGCAACGCCGACCTGCTGATCGAAGCGAGCTTGAAGAAATAGCCATTGGCGATACGCTGGGACGACCTCCAACGGAGATCTCCGCGATGCGCAGCCTGTTGATCCCACTCACCTTCGCCGGCCTCTGCCAGGCGGCACAAGCCGGCGAGATATCCAGCGCCTACACCGACCTCGACTGGAAGAAGGACTGCGTGACCTATGCGCAGGCCGAGCAGGGCGACGGCGACTGGGCCGACCTCGCCTGCTCCGGCTATCGCGGCTATTCCGTGCTGATCGGATATGACGACGCCCGCGAATCGCTGTTCTACGGTTTTCCGCCCGGCGGCGACATGACGTCCGCCTAGGAAAGTTTTTCGGCCTTGAATTCGTCCGGGGCCAAGGTCGAGTGGCGCATCGAAACCAATGGCGACAAAGCCGTGCCATTCGCGGTCATCCACCGCCGCTCGATCAGCGATCCCGAGGACGAGACCAAGAAGACCGAGGTGCTGCTCGTCGCCAAGGTGGCCCAGATGGACGCTCGTGACGGCTGCACCGTCGGCCTGGTGCTCGCCACCGGCAACCCCACCGCCAACGACCAGGCACGCAAGATCGCCGATGAAAAGGCGAAGGGCTTCGCCTGCGGCAAGGACAAGCGCGTGGTGGTCGGCAACGTGCCGGCTTTCGGCCGGGTCGATAACTGAGGACGTCGCCGAAGCGCCGCTTCGCGGCTGCTCCGCCCTGGCATGACGAAGTCGGGTTACCTACTTGCTCGCCTTCGCCCGGTCGATCGCGTCCATGATCATCTTCTTGGCATATTTGGAATCGTGCCAGCCCTCGATCTTGACCCATTTGCCGGGTTCGAGATCCTTGTAGTGCTCGAAAAAGTGCTGCACCTGCTGGCGCGTGATGTCGGGCAGCTGCGTGTATTCGGTGACGTTCTCGTAGCGCAGTGTCAGCTTCGGTGACGGCACCGCGATGATCTTCTCGTCCTGGCCGGCATTGTCTTCCATGATCAGCACGCCGATGGGCCGAACGTTGATCACGCAGCCCGGCACCAAAGCGCGCGTGTTGCAGACCAGCACGTCGATCGGGTCGCCGTCGCCCGATAGCGTGTGCGGCACGAAGCCGTAATTGCCGGGATAGCGCATCGAGGTGTGCAGGAAGCGGTCGACGAACAGCGTACCGGCCTCCTTGTCCATCTCGTACTTGATCGGCTCGCCGCCAATCGGCACCTCGATGATGACGTTGACGTCGTCAGGCGGATTCTTTCCAGTGGCTATGGCTTCGATGCGCATGGCTTTTGTCCCTCTCTCGATTGGCAGGAGATAGCGGGCGGCGCAAAATGGTGCAATGCGGCGAATGGTGCTTAGATGCATCCGGAGAGACGCGATGGCGTTCTACGCGTTCAATCATCGGCACAAGATGTTTCAGCGCCGTGATTTTGCGTGAGTCGGGGACTTCGCCGTCCGATTATCCCCCGGCGGTCACTCCCAGACGAAGGCGACCTTCTTGAGCGCCTTCTGCTCGAAAATCTCGACGCCTTCGGCGATGTCGCGGCCGCCGGCCCCGGCATAGAAGGCAAGTGCGTTCTGGTTGTCTTCCAGCGCCCACACCACCATGCCTTTCAGCCCATGGTCGGCGAGACGTGCCCTGGCCGCCGAAAACAGCCGCCTGCCGAGCCCGATGCCTTGGTATTCCGGGCGCAGGTACAATTCGTAGATCTCGCCCTGCTGCTTGAGTTCCTTGGCGCGGTTCTTGCCGATCGTCGCATAGCCGGCGATCTTGCCGCCGATCTCGACGACCAGCACGGTGGCCGCGCGGCGGATGGCATTCGCCCACCAGTCGGCGCCACGGCGGTTGATCATCGATGTCAGCGTGCGGTGCGGAATGATGCCGGAATAGGCGCCGCGCCAGGCTTCCAGATGCACTTCGGCAATGGCGCCGGCATCGCGCGGGTCTGCCTTCCGAATGTCGATCGTCAGCGTATTCATGATTTGTTAACCATAAACCCGCATTGCCCGATTGCAAGAGTCCGGGCGGCCGATGGTGCGCTTTCGCACAGACGATCCATGACGCTGGCGACGTCCAGCAAAGCCGGTCAGGAACCCGGCTGAGGAGCGTTTGCGGGCGAGCTTTCAGATCTCGACCAGATGGTCGTCCAGCTCGTTGGTATCGCCTTGCGTGACCGGGAAGTGCTCGGCCAGCACCGTCCCCACCTGCTCGATTGCCGTGACGAAGCCGTCGGCGAGCCGGTCGTCCCCGGCATGGGCGGTCAGGTCACGCACCACTCCGTCCCACAAATGCTGGCCGACTTTGGCGTCGATGCCTGAATCGGCGACCACCTCGGCATAGCGTTCGGCGATCGAGACGAAGATCAGCACGCCGGTGCGCGCCGTGGTGCGGTGGACGTTGCGGGCGAGGAACTGCTTGACCGCATTGGCGTGTGCGGCCTGATAGCGCAGCCGACGCGGCACCATATGGATGCGCAGGCCGGGCAGTGTCCACAGCAGGGCAAGCACGCAGGCCAGTGCCAGCAACTCAGCGATGACGAAATGCGGCAGGCGGATGGTGAGCCACCAGGCCTCCAGCCCATAGGCGACCACAAGGCTGACGACCAGCATGCCGAGCGTCGCCATCAAGGCCGCAGGGGCGAAATAGCCATCGCTGGCATGCGCCACGACGCAATAGATTTCGCCGTCGGTCCTGGATTCCGCCGACCGGATCGCAGCGGCGATCCGCTCATGATCCTGTGGGCTGATCGGTCGTGTTGCCATGATCTTGTCTCACCAGCTTCCTGAAGAACCGCCACCGCCGGACGAGCCGCCGCCACCCGAAAACCCGCCGCCGCCGCTGCTTGACCCCGAAGACCACCCGCCGCCGGAACTGCCCGAGGACCAGCCGCCGCCCGACCCCGTCGTCCAACCGCTGCCGCGCGTGGATCCGCCCGCTCCCTGGCCATAACGAAACGTCATGCCCAGCCATCTATACACGCCCGGCGACAGCTTCGTGCCGAACATCGGCGGCAGGAATGCCATTGCCAGGCCGCCGAAGAACATGCGCCCACAGGATCAGGAACACGGCGACGACCGGGTCGATGGGAGTGCTGCTATCGGCGGGATTGCGCTTGCCGCGCGCCTCCAACTCCTCCGGATTGCCTTCCAGCACCATGATCATGTCGTCGACGGCCTTCGAGATGCCGCCGGAGAAATCGCCGGCGCGGAAGGCCGGCACCATGTCGTTCTCGATGACCAGCTTGGTGTGCAGGTCGGTCAGCGTGCCTTCCAGCCCATAGCCGACCTCGATGCGCATCTTGCGGTCGTTGGGCGCGACCAGAAGCAGAACGCCGTTGTTCTCCTTGGCCTGGCCGAGCTTCCAGAAGCGGAACAGCCGGTTGGCGTAGGGTTCGATCTCCTCGCCGCCGAGGCTGGGGATAGTGGCGACGACGATCTGGTCCGAGCCCTTGGTTTCGAAGTCCGCCAGCTTCTGCGTCAGCGCCGCCTTGGTCGCCGCATCGATGATGCCGGCATTGTCGACGACGCGGCCGGTCAGAACAGGCAGTTCGGCGGCGAAACCCGCGAAGCTGGACAGCAGTAGCGCCAGCACCATCAGGACAGCATGGATAGCCGGGATAAGGCGGCTGGACCTCAACAGGCTGATGCTGCGCGTCGTCATGCCCTTACCAGCTTCCCGAGGAGCCGCCGCCGCCGGACGAACCGCCGCCGCCCGAAAAACCGCCACCGCCGCCACCCGAAGACCAGCCGCCGTCGGAACTGCCCGAGGACCAGCCGCCCCCGGATGAGGACCGCCGGTGCGGCTCGAAGGTCATGCCGAGCCAGCGATAGCGTCCGGGCCCAAGCTTCTGGCCGAAGATCGGCGGCAGGACCGAAGCCGCGATGCCGCCGAAGAAAATGATCGCCCAGATGCTGATGAAAATGGCGAAGAACAGGTCGTCGGAATTGAACGGGGCCTGCTCGTTGCGCTTGCCGCGCGCCTCCAGCTCCTCCGGATTGCCCTCCAGCACCATGATCATGTCGTCGACGGCCTTGGAGATGCCGCCGGAGAAATCGCCGGCGCGGAAGGCCGGCACCATGTCGTTCTCGATGATCAGCTTGGTGTGCAGGTCGGTCAGCGTGCCTTCCAGCCCATAGCCGACCTCGATGCGCATCTTGCGGTCGTTGGGCGCGACCAGAAGCAGGACGCCGTTGTTCTCCTTGGCCTGCCCCAGTTTCCAGAAGCGGAACAGCCGGTTGGCGTAGGGTTCGATCTCCTCGCCGTCGAGGCTGGGGATGGTGGCGACGACGATCTGGTCGGAGCCCTTGGTTTCGAAGTCCGCCAGCTTCTGCGTCAGCGCCGCCTTGGTCGCGGCATCGATAATGCCGGCATTGTCGACGACCCGGCCCGTGAGCGCCGGCAGATCGGCAGCGAAGGCGGTTAGGGGCAAGAGGAAGAAAAGGCAGAATAACGCGCCAAGAAAAGCCAGGTTGGCGTTCTGTCGCGCCCCCCTCTGTCCTGCCGGACATCTCCCCCTCAAGGGGGGAGATTGGATGTCATACAGGGTTTCGCCAATCGCCAGGCATTGAGAGCGGAAGCCGGCCGCAAAGCTGCCAATCCCCTTTGAGGGAGAGGTGTCCGGCAGGACAGAGGGGGGTGTTTGCACGCCAGCGATCCGTCTTTTCGCGGAATTTATTCCGATGACAGTCGCCGTTCACCCGCCCTGCTTCGTGCCGAAATCGACCTTCGGCGGCTGCATCTTGTCTTCCTCTACGGTGAAGTTGGCGAAGGGCTCGCTGCCGCGGAACCAGAAGGTCGCCCACAGCACCGACGGGAACGTCTTCAGCGTCAGATTGTAGTCCCTGACGGCCTGGATGTAGTCGCGCCGCGCCACCGCGATGCGGTTCTCCGTGCCTTCGAGCTGCGCCTGCAGCGCCAGGAAATTCTGGTTGGCCTTGAGGTCGGGATAGGCCTCCGACACCGCGATCAGCCGCGACAGTGCGCTGGTCAGCCCTGCCTGGGCATCCTGGAACTTCTTGAGCGCTTCCGGATCCTTCAACGTTTCCGGCGTCACCGTGATCTGCGTCGCCTTGGCCCGCGCCTGGACAACGGCGTCGAGCGTGTCCTTTTCATGCGAGGCATAGCCTTTGACCGTCTCGACCAGATTGGGGATGAGGTCGGCGCGGCGCTGATACTGGTTCAACACCTCGCTCCATGCCGCCCTGGCGTTTTCTTCCGCCGTCGGGATCGTGTTGTAGCCGCAGCCGGCAAGCAGCGGCAGCACGATTGCCATCATCAGGAAGGCGGGCAGCGTGCGGAATGTCGATGGTCGAGCAAGGCGCTGGGCAAGCATGATGGGGGTCCCTCGATAGAAGTTGCATCCGAAGCATTACCACAATCGGCGCGCAAGAAAACGGCCCCGACCTCTGCAGCAGGCCCGGCATGGATCGCCCCCGCGCAAGGCCCTGTGATTGGCCGCGCGAACGCGATAAGGTTCCACCAAAACGGGACATCATCATGCCGGAAGGCCAGGACAGCGACAGGGAATCGCGCCATATCCTCCAGCGCGTCGCGCAGGAGACCGATCCGGCCGGCAACTCTTTCGTGGCACGGACGACAAAAGGCATGCGCGACCACGTCTCCGCAGCCGATGCCGACCGCTCGGACCCGATCGAAGTCTGGGGTACGCGCGTTGGCAGGATACTCGGCCTGCTTCTGGCGCTGGGCTTGATGGTCTGGCTCGTGCTTTTCCTCACCCGGGGCAGCTAGGAATCAAAAACAATGAGCGCCGAAAAAACCGACGCGCCGCGCGCGGTCATCGTCATTTCCAGCCATGTCGCGCGTGGCTCGGTCGGCAACCGTGCCGCCGTCTTTGCGCTGGAGACGCTGGGTTTTCCGGTCTGGGCGGTGCCGACAATCATCCTGCCATGGCATCCCGGCCATGGCCGCGCGACCCGCATCGTGCCGCCGCTCGACCAGTTCAAGGCGCTGATGGCCGATCTGGAGCGCGCGCCGTGGCTGGGCGAAGTTGGGGCTGTGCTCTCAGGCTATCTCGGCGAGGCCGGCCAGGCCGAGGCGGTCGCCTCTCTGGTCTCCGCGGTCAAGGCGAGGACGCCCGACGCCGTCTACATCTGCGATCCGGTGATGGGCGATTCCGGTGGCCTCTATGTGCCCGAGCCCACCGCCGCCGTCATGCGCGACCGGCTGATGCCGATCGCCGACATCGCCACTCCCAACCGCTATGAGCTGGAATGGATGGCCGGCGCGCCGCTGCCCGACCTGAAATCGGTGATCTCGGCGGCACTCCATGCCGGACCGTCGACCATGCTGGTCACCTCGGCACCGTCGATGATTTCAGGCGGCACCGGCAATCTGCTGCTCGACGGCACCCAGGCGCTGCTCGCCGAACACCGCCTGATCGACAAGCCGCCGAACGGCCTGGGCGACCTGACCGCGGCGGTCTACCTGGCGCGCATCCTGTCCGGCCAGCCGGCGATCAAGGCGCTGCAGTCGACCACGGCGGCGGTCTACGAGATCCTGGCGCGCACGGCAAAACGCGGCGGCGACGAGTTGCAGCTCGAGACCGATGCGCAGAGCCTGTCGCACCCGATGGCCATGGTCCAGCT
>NZ_JAPYKP010000080.1:0-25171 GCF_037179725.1 Mesorhizobium sp. Cs1321R2N1
CGGCGACCACAGCCTGCTGAGCTGTGACATCGGCCTGCAAGGCCGATATCTGCCCAGGCAGGGCCGCCTGCTGTTCGGGTGTCATGGCGTCGATCTCGGCCTGCGACAGCGACGTCAGTGCGCTCAGCTGTGAATTCAGCGCATCCAGCTGGGCCTGGGCAGCGGCAGCCGTGGTGGCGGCCGCCGCAGCCGCGGCCTGTGCATTCTTGGCTTTCGCCGATTGCGTCACGAATGCCTGAATGGCACCGAACTTCTTGCTCTTGGAGTTCATATAGGCGTTGATGTTGCGCTGCAGCGAGTTCAGCCGGCCGAGTTTGGCGTGGATGTTCTTCTGCTTCGACGAGACTTCTGTATCGACCGTGGTGCTGGCCGTGATGTCCGTTTCCGTCTTGGCTGCCCGTCCCGGTGCCGACGACGACTTGCCGTGCGAAGCGCCGCTGTTGCCGCCACTATTCCCGTGGGTGCCGCTATTGCCGTTGCCCCCGCCATTGCCGTTGCCGTTGCCGCCGCCGTTGCCATTGCCGCCGCCATTGCCATGCCCATTGCCGGCGAGCGCCGGAGACGCCAGAAGCGCCAATGCGGCCAGCGCCGCGAACAGAGTTTTCCGGTTTGTCATGGTAATCTCCTCGGGAATCGCGTTCTCGCCCACCGCTGAACCATCTGCGTATGAGAAATCGCTAATTATCCCCGGTAAACTTTAAACAAATGCGGTCGCAATCCGAGAGCGGGCGCTACGCCGGAAACATAAGACACTGAAAAGCAAGGAAATTCACTGCCTTGACTCGCAATGGCACTGAAGTCCCATGCCAGCCAGACCTTGGTCTTGTGCCGTCCGGCGCCACGCGAAACCGCAGAAAAAAGGGGCTGAATAGTAGGTCGATAGATAAAAGCAGAGGTCTCAGCCGATACTTTCACCGCCGTCGATCACCAGCGCCTGGCCGGTCATGAAGGACGATCGGTCCGACACGAGAAACAGGATCGCTTCGGCGATCTCCTCGGCGCTCGCCCAGCGCCCCATCGGGATCTTGGTGCGGACATAGGTTTCGATCGCCGCGCGTCCGCCCATCTGGGCGATGAACGGTTCGTTGAAGGGCGTATCGACCCAGCCCGGGCAGAGTGCGTTGACGCGCACATTGTGCCGGGCATAGTCGAGCGACATCTGCCTGGTCATGGCCACCACAGCATGTTTCGACGTCGCATAGGCGATCATCTCGCGGTCGTAGAAGACGCCCGAATTCGAAGCCGTGTTGAGGATGACGCCGCCCCCTTGCGCGATCATCGACGGCATGACGATCCGGGCCGCGAGGAATTGCGCCCGCACATTGACCCGCCAGGAGGCATCCATGCCGTCGGTCTCGACCTCGGTCAGCGTGCCGCCGACCTGGATGCCGGCATGATTGTGCAGGATGTCGATGCGCCCATGCTTTTCCAGCGTACGGGTTATGAGTTGCTCAACAGCCGCGTCCTCGCCGACATCGGTGGCGATGGCCTCGGCCCGGCCGCCCATTGCCCGAATGCCTGAGGCCGTTGCCGCGCCGTTGGCCGCATCCCTGTCGGCGATGACGACCATGGCGCCTTCCCTGCCCATGATCATGGCGCCGGCACGTCCGATGCCGGAGCCGGCGCCGGTCACCACGGCAATGCGGTCTTTGAGGATCATGGAGCGGCTTTCAGTTTGATGGCTTGCGCTGGCGCAGCTGCCATTGGGCAAGCACCACGAGCAGGACGGAAGCGACGAGCACGATGGTCGCGATGGCGTTGATCTCCGGCGTCACGCCGCGCCGGATGGAGGCGAAGACATAGATCGGCAGCGTCGTCTGCGCGCCGGCGACGAAGAAGGCGACGATGAAATCGTCGAAGGAGAAGGTGAAGGCGAGCAGGAAACCGGCGACCACCGCCGGCATGATCTGCGGCAGGACGATCGAGCGGAACGTCGTCAGCGGCGTGGCGTAGAGGTCGCTCGACGCTTCGACCAGATTGCGGTCGAGGCTGCCCAGCCGCGTGCCGACGATCATCGTCACCAGCGCCATCGAGAACAGGCCATGCGCGGCGATGATCGAGCCGTAGCCGAGCGACAGGCGCGGCGGCTGGTCACCGGGCCAGACTGAGGCGAGGAACGGATTGACGACCGCGAACAGCTGGACAAGCGCGACCAGCGTCGAGATGCCGATGACGACGCCGGGAACAACGATCGCCGCGCCGAGCAATCCGTCGAAGACGGCGCGGGTTCTGGCATCGACACGCGCCAGGCCGAGGGCTGCCGCGGTGCCGAAAACCGCCGCCAGAAGGGCGCTGGTGGTGGCAATGAACAGGCTGTTCTTCAGCGCTTCGACCAGGAACGGATTGGACAGCGCCTTGCCATACCATTGCACGGAGAAGCCGGTGAACTCGCTGGCATGGTGGCCGGCATTGAAGGAGAACAGCACAACCAGAACGATCGGCAAATAGAGGAAGGCAAAGACGGCAATGACGAAGGCGCGCATCAGATCAGGTCCACCCTGCGGGCGCCCGAGACCCGGGTCGAGATGCGGTTGGCGGCAATCAGCACCACTACCGAAACCAGCACCAGCGTGATCGCGATGGCCGATCCGAATGGCCAATTGCGCGACTGCAGGAACAGATCGACCAGCGCGTTGCCGATGAAGAACACCTTGCCGCCGCCAAGCAGCGTCGGGATCAAATATTCGCCAAGCAGCAGGATCATGACCAGCGAGAAGCCGGTCATCACGCCGGGTAGCGATAGTTTCAGGGTCACGCCCAGAAAGGTCGATAATGGCGTCGCGCCGAGATCGGCCGAGGCTTCCAGCAGCCTCCGGTCGAGCCGCTCGAGGCTGACATAGATCGGCAGGATCATCAGCGGCAGATAGCCGTAGACGATGCCGAGCAGGACGGCGCCCGGCGTGTTGATCAGCCTGACATCCTCGATGCCTGCAAAGGCGAGCAGCGCCGGTATGCCGCGTCCGCCCAGAATGTACATCCAGGCATAGGTCCGCATCAAAAGGCTCGTCCAGAATGGAATGACGACCAGCGCGAGCAGGATCAGCCGCCAGCGCTGCGGCGCCTGCAAGGCAAGGTAATAGGCGACCGGATAGGCAACCAGCAGGCAGGCAAGCGCGCCCACCGGCGCCAGCACCATCGTGTTCCAGAACGCGGTCGCCCGCGCCGGAAGATTGGCGTATTGCGCCAGCGTGAAGGCCGCCTGATAGCCGCCCTCGGGCGCCCGCTCGCCGACGCTGAACACGGCGATGGCGACGAACGGCAGGACCAGGAACACCACCAGCCATACTGTCGCCGGCGCGAGCAGCAAGGCGGTCAGGAAATTATGCCGAAATCTGTTGCCGTGCATTTGAAAAACCGCCCCGGTACCGGCGGACATGGGCCCGCCGGTCGATTGTCTTTGTCCAGGCCAGTCTCAAGCCGATTTGAAGCGCGCCATCAGTTCGGCGCGGCCCGGATCGGTCAGCGTCGCCGCCGCGCCGAATTCGAGCGGCGTCAACAGGTCCGCCGCCGGATAGAGGATCGGATTGTCGAGCACCTCCTTGGGCAGCAGCTTATTGACGCGCGCATCGGTCGAAGGCGCGCCATTGGCCAGGTGCTCCTTCACCGCGACCTGCGGGTTCATCAGATAGTTGAGCAACGCATAGCCGGCGGGCTTGTTCGGCGCATCTTTCGGGATGGCATAGAAATCGGTCCAGATCTCGCCGCCTTCCTTGCCAAGCACATAGGCGATCTCGGGAATGTCGCGATGGAGCTGCGCGCCGTCATTGGTCCAGCACATCGTCATCCAGGCGTCGCCCGCGCGCATGCCCGGCTGGTAGTCGGACGAGACGGCGAACAGGTGCGGCTTGACCTTCAGCAGCAACTCCTCCGCCTTGGCGAGCTCGTCCTGTTTCAGCGAATTGAACGAATAGCCGTAATATTTCAGCGCATTGCCGATAGTCGTGAGCTGGTAGTCATGCACCATGGTGCGGCCGTCGCCCTCGGCCATGGCGGTATCCCAGAATTCCTTCCAGCTCGTCATCGGCTTGGTGAGCTTCTTGGTGTTGACGGCAAAACCCGTCGTGCCCCAGTTCTTCGGCACGGCGTAAATAGTGCCATCGATGGTACCCTCGGAGGTGAAGCGCGGATCTTCCTGGGTGCCGTCGAAATTCGGCAGCTTCGCCATCTCCAGCGCCTCGATGATGCCGAGCTTCTTGTAGGTCGAGATCGTATAGTTGGTCGGCACGAACAGGCTCCAGCCCGAGGCCCCGGCCTGCAGCTTGGCCAGCATCTCCTCGTTGGAGCCGAACACGTTGACCTCGACGGCGACGCCGGTGTCCTTCTTGAAGTTCTCGAAGGTCTGCGGGTCATGGTAGTTCGGCCAGGTGGCGATCGACATACGGTCGCCAAGGCTTTCGGCGGCGAAAGCCGGCGTCGGCATGATGCCGATCTCGCGCGCCATCACCGCCGTCGCGATGCCGAGGCCGGTGAGGCCGAGGAAGTCGCGGCGGCCGATTGAGCCACGCTTCAGGCGCATCAGTTGGTCGACGAAATTCTCGGGGCTTATCGGCAGTCCGTCACGATATGATTTCGACATGTTTGTTTACCCTCTGGTTGGTCCCGTTGTTCTTGGTTTCCGGAAACGCCAGCGGCGTTCCGGAGGCATAGCCGATGGCGACGGGTTCGCCCGGCTTGAAGAGATTGCCTTGGCCGATCAGGTGATCAGCCTTGGCGAGCAAAGTGCCGATGCCCTGGACCTCGATCGCGTATTCCGCCGTAGAGCCCAGGAAAATCCGGTTGCGGACGACGCCCTTGAGCGGACCGCTTGTCGGCGCACCAAGGCTGAGTGATTCAGGACGCAGGCTGACCGAGACGGCCTCGCCTTGCTGTAGGGCGGTGCGCTTGCGCGCCGCAATGACGGTGCCGTCCGCCAGCGCCACGCTGACAAGATCACCCGCATGCCCGGCAACCTTGCCGGCAAGAAGATTGGTCTTGCCGACGAAATCGGCGACGAACAGGTCGGCCGGCTCGTCATAGATCTCGCTCGGCTGGCCGAGCTGGACGATGCGCCCGCCATTCATGACGCAGACGAAATCGCTCATCGACAGCGCTTCCTCCTGGTCGTGGGTGACCAGCACGAAGGTGATGCCGATCTCGCGCTGCAGGTTCTGCAGCTCGATCTGCATGTCGGTGCGCAGCTTCTTGTCGAGCGCCGCCAGCGGCTCATCGAGCAACAACACCGCCGGCTTGTTGACCAGCGCGCGCGCCAGCGCGACACGCTGCTGCTGGCCGCCGGACAATTCGTGGATCTTGCGGCCACCATAGCCGGCGAGCCGCACCATTTCGAGCGCTTCGCCGGCCCGCCGGCCGATCTCGCGCGACGACAGCCGTGGTCTTGCCTGGCGCAGGCCATAGGAAACGTTGGCTTCCACGTCGAGATGCGGGAACAGCGCATATTGCTGGAACACCATGTTGACCGGCCGCCGGTAGGGCGGCGTGCCGGCCATGTCCTGGCCGCGGATGAACACCTGGCCTTCGCTCGGCTGCTCGAAGCCGCCGATCATGCGCAGGCAAGTCGTCTTGCCGCAGCCGGACGGTCCAAGCAGGGCAACGAAGGCGGAGGGTGGCACGGCAAGGTCGATGCCGCTGACCGCGGTCACCGCGCCATAGCGCTTGGTGACGCCGCGAAATTCGATGTCGGGCACTGCGGTCAAGGCTGCGGGCTCCAGCGACAGGACGATGTGATTTCAAGACGCTACCAGAGCCAATGGCAGCTAGTATATACCTCGCGGGTGGTATATCTGATCTATTTTCTCGTTTGAAGGGGTATGGATTGAGTGGATCCCGCAGCGACGAATACAGCCGGCTCGCCACCCTTGTCGCGGCGACGCGGGAGACGAGCGGCGACCTTTTCGGCCAGGCGATGGTCGACTGGCTGTGGCAGCATGTCGGCTTCGACCACTGCGTGATCTTCGGCTATCGCGGCGCCTCACGACCGCCGCTGCTGTTCGAGACGTTCACACCGGCCGAAAGCCATGTCTTCGTCGCGCTCTATCAGGAAGGCCCCTATCTGCTCGACCCGTTCCATCACGCGGCGGTCGAGCGCAAGGAAGGGTTCTGGCGCATGCGGGAACTCGCGCCAGATCGTTTCTACGCCAGCGAATATTTCCGCTCCTATTACAGCCAGACCAGGCTGGCCGAGGAAGTCGGCTTCTTCGTGCCGCTGCCGGGCAAGGACGCGCTGGTGCTGTCGCTGATGCGGCTCAGCGCTTCCGGCCCGTTCGGCACCGCCGATGCCAGGCTGCTGCGCGACATGGCGCCGGCGGTGATCAGCTTCATCAGATTGCGCTGGCCAACGCTTCCCGCCGACCAACCGGCAGAGGCGAAACAGGACGAGACAATCGCCGCGGTCAACGAGTTCGACCGCGCCCATATCTGGAAAAGCCTGTCGCTGACGCCGCGCGAAAAACACGTCGTCGATCTGGTGCTGCAGGGACACTCCACCGAGTCGATCGCCAGGGCCATGCGCATCGTGCCGGGAACCGTGAAGGTCCATCGCCGCAACATCTACCGCAAGCTCAAGATCAAGTCGCAGGCCGGCCTTTTCGCCCGCTTCGTCGAGATCATCGACGCGCGGATCCGATGATTCCCGCAGGCCGCTGACTACCCTCGGATCCCGGCTGTTGACCCGGTTTCCCAGGAGCCGGTCTCGGCCATCCGCTTGAGCAAAGGCGCTGGCTTGAAAACATCCTTGCCGGTCCGCTCGTGCCAATATTCGAGCCGCTCGACGATCCTGGCCCCGCCTTCCAGGCCGGCCCAGAACATCGGACCGCCCTTGCCGACGGGAAAGCCGTAGCCATTGACCCAGACGACGTCGATGTCGGAGGCGCGGGCAGCAATCCCTTCCTCCAGTATCTTCGCCCCCTCGTTGACCAGGGGATAGAGCGTGCGTTCGATGATCTCGTCGGCGCTGATCGTGCGCGGCGCGATGCCCTTCTCGGCGGCCTTGTCACGGATCAGCGCCTCGACCTCGGGATCGGGTACCGGCGTGCGCGAACCGTTCTCGTAGAGATAGAAGCCACGACCGCTTTTCTGGCCGAAACGGCCCTGTTCGCACAGCGTGTCGGCGATGACGGCCGTCAGGCCGCGCGCCTTGCGGTTGCGCCAGCCGATGTCGAGGCCGGCCAGGTCGCCCATCTGGAACGGCCCCATCGGCCAGCCGAAATCGATGAATGCCTTGTCGATCCGGTTGGGGATCGCGCCCTCCAGCAGCAGCGCTTCCAATTCCGAGCCACGCGCCGCCAGCATGCGGTTGCCGACGAAACCGTGGCAGACGCCGACGACGACAGCCACCTTGCCGATCCGCCTCGCCAGGTCGACCACGGTCGCCAGCGCATCCGGCGCGGTCTTTTCGGCGCGCACGATCTCCAGCAGCTTCATGACGTTGGCCGGCGAGAAGAAATGCAGCCCGAGCACATCCTGCCGCCGCGAGGTCGAGGCGGCGATCTCGTCGATGTCGAGATAGGAGGTGTTGGTGGCAAGGATAGCGCCCGGCCTGGCCACCGCGTCGAGCTTGCCGAAGATTTCTTTCTTGACTGCCATGTCCTCGAACGCCGCCTCGATAATCAGGTCGCAATCCGCGAGATCGGCATGGTCGATCGAGCCTTTGAACTGACCGAGCCGCTGCCGCTTGGCGTCTTCGCTCAAGGAGCGGCGCGCGACCGAGACGGCGTAATTCTTCTCGATCGTCGCCAGCCCCCGCTGCAACGCTTCCTGGCTGGTTTCCAGCAAGGTGACGGGAAAGCCGCCATTCGCGAAAGCCATGGCGATGCCGCCGCCCATCGTGCCGGCGCCGATAACGCCGACGCGGGCGATCCTGCGTTTGACGACATTGCCGGGAAGCTTGGCCGCCTCGCGTTCTGCGAAGAACAGATGCCGCTGCGCGCGCGACTGGTCGCTGGCGACGAGCTTGACGAACAGCGCCCGCTCCGCCGCCAGCGCCTCGTCGAAGGGCAGCGTGACGGCATTGCGCACCGCCTGCGCACAAGCGATCGGCGCTTCCAGGCCCCGCGCCTTCCCAGCCAAATCCGCCGCCTCGGCATCGAAGGCCGCCAGATCGGTTTCCCTAAGTCCCTCATCGCGATCACGCACCGGCGTGAACGGACCACCCTTGCGGGCCATTTCGCGGGCGAAATTCACGGCGTGGGTGGTCAGATCGCCCGCGAAGACGGCGTCGACCAGGCCGGCCCCGTGCGCCTCGTCCGCGCCGATCGGTGTGCCGGAAACGATCATCCTCAGGGCCTTCACGGCACCAACAAGACGCGGCAGCCGCACCGTGCCACCGCCGCCCGGCAGGAGGCCGAGCTTCACTTCGGGCAGGCCGAGTTTTGCGCCTTGATCGGCAACGCGGAAATGGCAGCCTAGCACCAGTTCCAGCCCGCCGCCGAACGCGGTGCCGTGAATGGCGGCCACCGTTGGCTTGGCGATGGCTTCGAGCGCCGCCACGATGGCACGCAGGTCAGGCTGCTGCACCGGCCTGCCGAATTCGGTTATGTCGGCGCCGGCAACGAAGGTCCGGCCGGCGCAGGCAATGACGATCGCCACGACCGATGCCTCCTCCTGCAAAGCGATCAGCGCCTGCATTAGTGGCTCGCGGACGTGAAAACTCAGCGCGTTGACTGGCGGATTGTCGATGGTGAGGATGGCGACGCCACCCTCATTCGCGACACTGACAGAACTGGACAAGCGGAGCCTCCGAGACCGACTGAGATCGCGGACCGGTTTACTAGGCCACGCCGCGAATGGGAACCGGCTGGTCCAATTGTTGGCCCGACAGGCTGCGGTCGCGCCCTAGACGTTGCAGTCAGCGCACCGCCTTCTCGCCACCCGCCGCCGTGATCACCCCAACGATGATCAGCCCCGTCAGCAGCAACCGCACGCCGGCGCTGACGCCGAATGTGTTGAGCATGGTGAGCAGCAGCACCAGGAACAGCGCCGCGCCCCAGACGCCGGGCACATTGGCCTTGCCGCCGGCCACCGACGTGCCGCCGATGACGACGACGGCGATCGAAGCGAGCAAATATTCGTTGCCGATATCGACATTGGCGCCGCGGAAATAGCCGGCGAGCAGCGCGCCGTCGATGCCGCCGAGCGCGCCTGACAGCGTGTAGGTGAGGAAGCGGATGCGCCCGACCTTGACGCCGGCGAGCCAGGCGGCGCGGATGTTCTGGCCGATCGCCAGCACCGAGCGGCCGTAGATCATGCGCTGCAAGGCGATGGCCGCACCGATGGTGAACAGCACGGTGAGGATCGCCAGCACGGGAATGCCGAGCACCTGCCAGTTGGTGAAATCGGCGAAGCCAGGCGGCGGCTTGATCTGCAGCCCGCGCCCATAGCTGATGTCGACCGACTGGATGATGAAGCTCGCCGACAGCGTCGCGATGATCGGCGGGATGCGCAGCGCCCAGATCAGCAGATAGTTGATGACGCCGATCGCGGCACCACAGGCAAGCGCCGCCAGCAGTCCGACCACGATCATGGCATCGCTGCCGCCCATCACCTTCATGGCAACCGCGCTTGCCAAGCCGATATTGGCCGGCAGCGACAGGTCGACATTGCCGGGCCCGAGCGTGATGACGAACATCTGGCCGACGCCGACGATGACGGTGAACACGGCAAGCGACAATGCGGCCGTGACCATGCCGCCGCCGCCATAGCCGCCGGTGAAGGCGATCGTCGCCAGCCACACCAGCAGCGCGCCGACAAACGACCAGATCCAGGGTCTTGTGAGCAGCGTTTTAAGCGATGCCATCGCTCACCTTTCCCTGCGGCTGATCAGCACCCGCGCCGCCAGCACGATGATCAGGATGGCGCCGTTGGCGGCCACCTGCCAGTCGGGCGGAATGTGCATGAAGGTGAGCAGCGGCGAGGCGGCCAGCGCCAGCGTCAGCGCGCCGATGACAGCACCGATCGGCGAGACCCGGCCGCCGACGAACTCGCCGCCGCCGAGGATGACGCCGGCGATGGCCAGCAGCGTGTAGCCATTGCCGATATTGGCATCCGCCGAGGTGGTGATGCCGATCAGCGCCATGCCCGACAGCACGCCGAAAACCCCGGCCAGCGCGAACAGCACGATCTTGGTCTTGAGCAGCGACCAGCCGGCGCGTCGCAATGCCGCCGGATTGCCGCCGGACCCGCGCAGGATTACGCCGTAGGAGGTGCGCATCAGGCCGAAATGCACGACCGCGGCGATCAGCAGCGCGGCGATGATCGGGAACGGAATGAAGGGCGGCTTGAAGGACATGATCGCCAGCAACCAGTCCGGCGCCTTGCCGCCGGGTTTGGGCAGGACGAGGATGGCCAGCCCCTGCCAGACGAAACTCATGCCGAGCGTCACCACGATCGAGGGCAGGTTGCGCATGTGGATCAGCGCGCCGAGCAGCGCATAAATGCCGATCGATCCGACGAGAATGAGGACGCCGACGAGCGGTGCGTCCTTCAGCCAGGTCGCGGTGACGCAGCCGACAAAGCCGACGAAAGTGCCGATCGAGAGGTCGAGCTCGTTGCCGGCGATGACGAACATCTGCGCGATCGTCGCCAGCGCGATCGGAATCGCCAGGTTCAGCATCAGGCTGAAGCCGAAATAGCTGATGGCGCGTGGGTTGAGCCAGGCGATTGCCGCCAACACCAGCGCCAGCGACAGCGCCGGCAACAGGCCGCGCAACAGCCGCGCCCGCGCCGCCGCATTGCGTGCCGCGGACCCCTTGAAGCCATTGTCCATTGGCGTCGCCGTCATTTCAGGCCGCATCGCCGAAGGAGGACTGGATGATCTTCTCTTCGGTCAGCTCGTCGCGCGTCAAATTGGCGACGATGCGGCCGTTCTTGAAGACATAGATGTGGTCGCAATTGTCGAGCTCTTCGGTTTCGGTCGTGTACCAGAGGAAGGTGCGGCCGCGGCCCGCCTCTTCGCGCACGAGGTCGTAGACCTCCAGCTTCGTGCCGATGTCGACGCCGCGCATCGGATCGTCCATCAGCACGATTTCGGCATCGGAGCCCAGTGCGCGGGCAAACAGGGCCTTCTGCTGGTTGCCGCCCGACAGCGAGAAGATGTTGTTGTTCATGTCAGGCGTGCGGATGCCGATCTTCTTCTTCCAGGCATCGGCGAGCTCCGCCTCGCGCCGCGGCGAGATCAGCAACCCGTTGCGCAGACGCGCCAGCGAGCGGATGCCGATATTCTGCGCAATCGACCATTGCGGGAAAATACCGTCCGACTGGCGGTCGCCCGCCACCAGCGCCACCGGCGCCGTGACCTCGATGCCGGCCCTGGCGCGTGCGGCGGCATTAAAGATCCGCAGCAGCAAGTCGGTCTGTCCGTGCCCGGCCAGCCCGGCAAGGCCGATGATCTCGCCCGCGCGGGCGACAAGGTCCTTGCCGTCAGTCTGCCCGGCGGGCCGCGCCCGGACGCGCAGCGGACTGGCGCCTGGCTTGGCGGCAGCCGCCTGTGCGGCGATCTTCTCGCGCGCCTCGGCTCCGCCCATCACCGTCACGAGCCGGTCGCGATCGAAGGCACCAGCCGCGTCCGACGCCACCACCTTGCCGTCGCGCATCACGACGATGCGGTCGGCGTTCCGCAACACTTCACCCAGCACGTGCGAGATCAGGATGCAGCTTTTGCCGCCGGCGACGAAGCGGCGCACGAAAGCCAGCAGCTGGCCGGCCGTGTGCGCGTCGAGCGACGAGGTCGGCTCGTCGAGGATGACCAGGTCGAGCCGGTCCTGTGTCACCGTGAAGGCGCGCGCCACCTCGACCATCTGGCGCCGGCCGATCGAGAGATCGCCGACAATGTCCCAGGCCGAGATGCCGTGGTCCGGGAAGATCTCGTCGAGCTTGGCGGCGATCAGCTCGGCCGCCCTGCGCCGCCAGCCGAAGCCGGAGAGCGAAGCATGATTGATGCGCGTGTTTTCGGCGACGCTGAGATTGGGACAGAGCGAGAGCTCCTGGAACACGCAGCGTATGCCGAGCTGCTGCGCTCGCGACACCGAGTAGTTCTCTTCGATGCCGCCATGCACCCCGATCGTCCCGCTGTCGGGCGTCGAGGTGCCGGCCACCATGTGCATCAGCGTCGACTTGCCGGCGCCGTTATGGCCGACGAGGCCGACGCATTCGCCGGGTCCGACATGGAAATCCACCCCGCCCAGCGCCCTGACGGCGCCGAAATGCTTTTCGGCACCGTCAAGTCTTACGATGAAAGTATTGGCGGCGCCGAATTGTTTTTCGGCGCCGCTCAGTCTGATGTCCGTATTGCCTGCAGCCATGCTCAACGATATCCGCTCAGTGATGCCCGCGGCAACGCGTGTGCGACTTTCACTTGATATTGGCTTTGATCGCCGCGATGGCATCTTCCTGCGTGTATTCGTGGGTGGCGACACCGCCCTCCTTGATCTTCGGCAGGGCCGCCTCGAAATCGTCCTGGGTGAAGGCGAGATACGGCACCAGCAGATCATGCGGGATGTCCTTGCGGCCATCGAGCACCTGCTGCGCCACCCAGAAGGCGAGCGTCGACACGCCAGGCGCGATCGAGGCCGACCAGGTCTGGTAGCCGTCCTTGTCCTTCTGTTCCTTCCACCACTTCAATTCGTCCTGCCGGTTGCCCATGATGATGGTCGGGCGCGGCTTGTTGGCGGCGGCGAAGGCTTGCGCGGCGCCATAGCCGTCGCCGCCCTGGTCGACGATGCCGACGATGTCGGGCAGCGACGGCAGGATGGTCGCCACCGCCTTCTGCGCCGTGGTCTGGTCCCAGTCACCGGTGACCGAGCCGACGATCTTGAACTCGGGATGGGCGGCAACACCCTCGAGGATACCGGCATGGATGGCGTCGTCGATCGAAGTGCCGGCCAGGCCTCGGATTTCAAGCAGATTGCCGCCCTTGGGCTGGAACTTGGCCATATGCTCGACTTCCTGCTTGCCCATGTCCTTGAAATCGACGACGACGCGGTAGGCGCAAGGCTCGGTCACGGTGCCGTCGAAGGAAACGACGGTGATGCCAGCGTCGCAGGCCTGCTTGATGGCGCCGTTGAGCGCATCCGGCGAGGCGGCGTTGATGACGATGGCGTCATAGCCCTGCAGGATCAGGTTCTGCACCTGGGCGGCCTGGGTCGGCACCTCCTTGTCGGCGGTGGTGAAGACATCGGCCGCGCCGACGATCTTGTCGTCGACCGCTTTCTTGGTGACGATGCCGTAGCTGTCGAGCATCGCCTGGCGCCACGAATTGCCGGCGTAATTGTTGGAGAACGCGATCTTCTTGCCGCTGGTGTCGGCCAAAGCCGTACCGGCTGCGAGCACCGCCGCAAGCGTGCTGAGAACCAATAGCTTCTTCATGTGATACTCCTCCCGTGAGTTGCTGGTCAGTGTGGTTGTCGACGATTTCGCGGTTGCGATCCTGTTTTTTATCTATTGTCAGACAAAAGTGCAGAAGGCCGGCGGGCTGTCAACCGCAATCCGATGTACGCCGGCGATCAACTTGCGGTGCGCTGATTGAAATGGCTCCGGTTGATGGCTAGGCATACGGGCCAGGAGAGCGAACAAGCATGACGCCGACTGTGCCACCGGGCGCACCGGGAATTCCCGCGCGCTGGACCTCTAGCGCCAAGAGCGGCGTCGGATCGGCGCTTTCGCCGTCCAGTCGCGTCTGGTTCACCATCAGCCACGGCATCCTGAACGAGGTGTACTATCCGCGCGTCGACAGCGCCTGCACGCGCGACCTCGGCCTGATCGTCACCGGCAGGGATGGATATTTCTCCGAGGAGAAGCGGAATGCCGCGCACGGCATCGAGCCGTTCGAGGACGGCGTGCCCGCCTACAGGCTGGCCAACACGGCCGATGACGGCGCCTACCGGATCGAGAAGCGCATTCTGGCCGATCCGGCGCGCCCGACCTTGCTGCAGGAGATCACCTTCAACCCGCTAAAGGGCTCCGTCGCCGACTACCGCGTCTACGCGCTTCTGGCGCCGCATCTGGTCAATGCCGGCATGGGCAACACCGCCTGGGTCGGCGAGTACCAGGGAAGGCCTGTCCTGTTTGCCTCGGGGCGCGGCACCTGCCTGGCGCTGGCATCGTCGCTGCCCTGGCGGGATTGTTCGGCCGGCTATGTCGGCTTCTCCGACGGTTGGCAGCAATTGAACCATGCCGGCAAGCTCGATCCGGCTTGGCGGCGCGCCGAGGACGGCAATGTAGCGCTGACCGGCGAGATCGGTTTCACCGCCGTCAACACAAAAGCCGTGTTGGCGTTGGGTTTTGGCGCGACTCCAGACGAAGCGGCCGAAAACGCCTTCGCCAGCCTGAAACGGGGTTTTGAACCGGGGGCGAAATCCTATGTCGAAAAATGGCGCAAATGGCAGGCGGGGCTCCTGCCACTGGACCGCGACCGGACGCCCGGGGTGCCGGGAGTAAACAGCTACCGCGTCTCCACCGCGATGCTGGCCACCCACCGGTCATCGGCCATGCCGGGCGCGGCGGTGGCCAGCCTGTCGATCCCATGGGGGTTCGACAAAGGTGACGACGATCTCGGCGGCTATCACCTGGTCTGGCCGCGCGACCTGGTCGAAACGGCGGGCGGCTATCTCGCCGCCGGCGATGCCGCTTCGGCACTGCAGATCCTGGAATACCTCCGCTCCATCCAACAGCCGGACGGCCATTGGCCGCAGAACGCCTGGCTCGACGGCTCCGCCTATTGGCCCGGCATCCAGATGGACGAATGCGCCTTCCCCATGCTGCTGGCCGATGCCCTGCATCGCGCTGGCCACCTGCCGACTGCCAGGCTCAGGGGCTTCCTGCCGATGATTGAGCGCGCGGCGTCATATGTCGTGCGCAATGGTCCCGTCACCGGCGAGGACCGCTGGGAAGAAGACGCCGGCTACAGCCCGTTCACGCTGGCCGTCGAGATTGCGGCGCTGCTTGCCGGCGCCGACCTGCTCGATGCCTGCGGCAAGCGGGACGCGGCAAGCTATCTGCGCGAGACCGCCGACTGCTGGAACGACCAGGTCGAGCGCTGGACCTATGTCACCGGCACCGCCATCTGCAGGGTCGTGGGCGTCGGCGGCTACTACGTCCGCATCGCGCCGCCCGACAGCGCCGATGCCGGCTCGCCGAAGGATGGCTATGTCCCGATCAAGAACCGGCCACCCGGCGACACGGAACGGCCGGTCGAAGAAATCGTCAGCCCGGACGCACTGGCCCTGGTGCGCTTTGGCCTAAGGGCCGCTGACGATCCGCGCATCGTCGACACCGTCAAGGCCATCGACGCGCAGTTGCGCTGCCAGCTGCCGCAAGGACCGCTCTGGTACCGCTACAACAGCGACGGCTATGGTGAACACGAGGATGGCTCGCCCTTCGACGGCACTGGCCAAGGCCGGCCGTGGCCGCTGCTCGCCGGCGAACGCGCCCATTACGAGCTGGCGGCTGGGCGCAAGGATAAGGCAGCCAGCCTGCTCGATGCGCTGGAACGGTCGGCCGGACCCGGCGGCCTGCTGCCCGAACAGGTCTGGGACGGCGCCGATATTCCTGAGCGCGAACTGTTGTATGGCAAGCCATCAGGCAGCGCCATGCCGCTGGTCTGGGCGCATTCAGAACATATCAAGCTGTTGCGCTCGCTGCGCGACGACGCCGTCTTCGACATGCCGCCGCAAGGCGTGAGGCGCTACGTCGAGGGCAACACCGTTTCAACATTCAGGACATGGCGCTTCAACAACAAGATCCGCGCGCTGCCGGCCGGCAAGACGCTGCGTATCGAATTGCTGGCAGCAGCCACTGTCCACTGGAGCACCGACAGTTGGGCAACCGCCCACGACAGCCAGACGGGGGAGAACGCTTTCGGCATCCACCTTGTCGATCTGCCCACGGCCAGCCTCCCCGGCGGAAGCACGCTGATCTTCACTTTTTTCTGGCCCGGAACCGGCGATTGGGAGAATGTCGACTTCACCGTCATGTCAGGCGTTCAGGACAGCCAGTAGATCCTTCCTCGACAAACCCAGCAAATCTCTAGGAAACAGGACGAAACCATGCAGATCGGAATGATGGGACTGGGCCGGATGGGCGCCAACATGGTGCGGCGCTTGATGCGCGACGGCCACGAATGCGTCGTCTACGACATTAATCCGGCCAGCGTCGCGGCGCTGGTGAGCGACGGCGCGTCCGGAGCAGCCTCGATGGCGGAATTCGTCGGCAAGCTCGCCAAGCCGCGCTGCGTCTGGCTGATGCTGCCGGCGGCGATCACCGGCAAGATCATCGATCAGGTCGCGGCGCTGATGGAGTCTGGCGACATCGTCATCGACGGCGGAAATTCCTATTATCACGACGCTGTCGATCAGGCCGCGAAACTGGCCGCCAAGGGCATCCACCTTGTCGATGTCGGCACCAGCGGCGGTGTCTGGGGCCTGGAACGCGGCTACTGCCTGATGATCGGCGGCCCCGACGTGGCGGTGCAGCACCTCGATTCGGTCTTTGCCACGCTGGCGCCTGGCGCCGATGCCGGCGCGCCCACCCCGGACAAGACCGCCGGCACCGCACCCTATGGCTACCTGCATTGCGGACCGAGCGGCGCCGGCCACTTCGTCAAGATGGTGCACAACGGCATCGAATATGGCGTCATGGCCGCCTATGCCGAAGGCATGAACATCCTGAAGTCGGCCAATGCCGGCAAGCGGCAGCGTATGGCGGACGCCGAGACCAGCCCGCTGGAAAACCCGCAATACTACCAGTTCGACGTCGACCTGCCGCAGGTAGCCGAGGTCTGGCGACATGGCAGCGTCATCGGCTCCTGGCTGCTCGATCTCACCGCCGGCGCGCTGAAGAGCGATCCGGGTCTGGCGCAATTCGGCGGCCGGGTCTCGGATTCCGGCGAGGGACGCTGGACGCTGAAGGCGGCGATCGACACCGGCGTGCCGGCGCCGGTGCTGTCCTCGGCCCTGTTCGATCGTTTCTCCTCGCAAGGAGAATCCGAATTCGCCGACAAGCTGTTGTCCGCCATGCGTTATGCCTTCGGCGGTCACATCGAAAAGCCGAAGGACGGCAAGTGACGGCGGCAGGGGAGACGCAGGCATGAGCCAGGAACGGTCCGACACGCTGGTGCTCTTCGGAGCGACCGGCGATCTCGCCCACAAGAAGATATTTCCAGCGCTTTACCAGATGGTCGCCAAGGGCACGCTTACCGAACCGGTGATCGGCGTCGCCTTCGATGCCTGGGACTTGAGGCAATTGCAGGACCGGGCTCGCGACGGCATCGTCAGCGCGCTCGGTGCTATCGACGAGAAGGTGTTCGCCAAGCTGGCGTCGCTGCTGCGCTATGTCAGCGGCGACTATCGCGATCCGGCCACCTTCGAGAAGCTGAAGAAGGCACTCGGCAGCGCCCAGCGGCCGCTGCACTACATGGCGGTGCCGCCGTCCATGTTCGAGACTGTCGTGCAAGGCCTGGAGCAATCAGGCACCGCGCATGGCGCGCGGCTGATGGTGGAAAAGCCCTTCGGCCACGATCTGCAGTCGGCGCGCTGGCTGAACCGCGTGCTGCACCTGGTGTTCGACGAACAGTCGATCTTCCGCATCGACCACTATCTCGGCAAGGAAGCGATCCAGAACCTGCTCTATTTCCGCTTCGCCAACGCCCTGCTCGAGCCGATCTGGAACCGCAATTACGTCGAGAGCGTGCAGATCACCATGGCCGAGGATTTCGGCGTCGAAGGCCGTGGCCGCTTCTACGACGATGTCGGCGCTATCCGCGATGTCATCGAGAACCATCTGCTCAACATCCTGCTGCTCCTGGCCATGGAGCCGCCGGTCGGCCGCTCCGCCGACGACCTGATCGACGAGAAGGTGCAGGTGCTGCGCGCCATCCGGACATTGACGAAAGACGATGTCGTGCGCGGCCAGTTCACCGGCTATCTCGCCGAGCCCGGCGTGGCGCCGAACTCGCCGGTCGAGACCTTCGCGGCGGTGCGCTTCTTCGTCGACACCTGGCGCTGGCAGGACGTGCCGTTCTTCATCCGCGCCGGCAAGAACATGCCGGTGCATGTCACCGAGGTGGTGGTGCGGCTGAAGCGGCCGCCGCTCGACGTCTTCGATCCGATCAAGCCCACCGACCAGAATTACGTCCGTTTTCGCATCGACCCGCAGGTGACGATCGCCATCGGTGCCCAGCGCAAGGCGCCCGGCGACGACATGACCGGCGAGCAGGTGGAACTGACCGCGCTTGACGATTCGAAGGGCGACATGCCGCCCTATGAACGGCTGATCGGCGACGCCATGAACGGCAACGGCCAGCTCTTCACCCGCCAGGACGCCGCCGAACTGGCCTGGCGCATCGTCGGTCCGGTGCTCGGCGACACCACGCCGCCGCATCTTTACGAGCCGAAGACGTGGGGACCGGCGGACGCCATGGCCGGCTTCGGGCCGCCCAATGGCTGGATTGATCCGGTGGCATGAACGGAGAGGACAGGATGGCCAAGGCGGTGAAGGAGGCGGCGTCGGACACCGGGAAGATAGTGCTGGCGATCGACATTGGCGGGTCGCACGTCAAGATCCTGACCAGCGACGGCGGCACCGAGCGCCGGGCGGATTCCGGGCCTGACCTGACGCCACGGCAGATGATCGGCAAGGTGAAGAAGCTCGCCGAGGGCCTGTCCTATGACGTCATCTCGATGGGTTATCCGGGCCCTGTGCGTCACAACAAGCCGGTGCTTGACCCCATGAATCTCGGCAGGGGCTGGGCCGGCTTCGATTTCGCCGCTGAGTTCGGCAAGCCGGTCAAGGTGGTCAATGATGCGCTGATGCAGGCCCTCGGCAGCTATGAGGGCGGGCGCATGCTGTTCCTGGGCCTCGGAACCGGCCTCGGCGCGGCGATGGTCCTCGACAATGTCGGCCAGCCGATGGAACTCGCCCATCTCCCCTACAGAAAAGGCCAGAGTTTCGAGGACTATGTCGGCGAACGCGGCCTGGTAAAGCGCGGCAAGAAGAAGTGGCGCGGCTATGTCTTCGACGTCGTCAACCGGCTGCGCGCCGCCCTGCAGCCAGACTATGTCGTCATCGGCGGCGGCAATGTCGACAAGCTCGACGAATTGCCCCCCAACTCCAGGCGCGGTGACAACACACGCGCTTTCGAGGGCGGATTTCGTCTGTGGCGCGACAAGGCCCTGATCGTCTGATATTATTACAGTTTAGTATAGTTGTTCAAAATGGCGTGTGATGTCGCGCCGATAGATTGCATTGTGCAGATTTGCCGACTAGGAAGTCAGCCCCACTACATCGCGTCGCGCGCGACGCACAAAGACGACGCACTTTAATTTTGCGCATCATCCTTTTTGAAAACGGCCCCATTTTCGAGGTCATGCGCCCATGGATGGAGGAAAATAGATTGACCGACGAAAACAGCCACGCCAGCAAAACCCTCGACCTTCTCGAACTGACGGCCCATATTGTATCGGCCTATGTCGAGAAGAACCGCCTGCCTGCGTCCGGCCTTCCCGAACTGATCGCCAGCGTCAGCGCCTCGATCAGCGGGCTCGGCCAGCCGGTCGCTCCGGTGGCGGCACCGCTGGTCCCCGCCGTCAACCCGAAGAAGTCGGTGACCCCGGATTTCATCATCTGCCTCGAGGACGGCAAGAAGTTCAAATCGCTGAAGCGTCATATCGGCGTGCATTTCGGCCTGACGCCGGACGCCTACCGCGCCAAATGGGGCTTGCCGTCGGACTATCCGATGGTCGCACCCAACTACGCCGCTTCGCGCTCGGAACTGGCGAAGTCGATCGGGCTCGGCCGCAAGGCCGTCGCGCCGGCGCCTGCCAAGTCGAAGGGAAGGAAGGCCAAGGTTTCGGCCTGAGCGGTTTCATCTGAGCCAATGTTTTGTCTGAAGCCTGCCGGCGATTCCGCCTTGGCAGGCTTCATGCTTTTGTGGCTTGGATGAACCAAACAATCTTTGAGCAATTCCAGGAAAAGTGTGAAACGGTTTTCCGTCCGGAATTGCGTCTAGACAAAGGGGATGGAGCTCTTGCCGTTTCCGTGAAACGGTGAACCGCTCCGGGGGGAAGCGATGAACTACACCAGGATGGTGATCGAGAGAGAAGCCCCGGAGGAGTACGGCTATGAGCGTATCCGCTACAATCTCTCCGAAAGCTCGATTGCCGACCAGAAGCTCTCCGACATCGGCCTCTCGCTGCCCGACCTGACGCTCTTTTACGGCGAGCACCGCGGCGACAAGGCGTTGCGCGACCTGATCGCCGCGCAGGATGCCGGCATCGCGCCTGACGATGTGCTGGTCACAGCGGGTGCCGCCGGCGCGCTGTTCATCATCTCGACCTCGCTGCTGTCGGCAAGCGATCACCTCGTCGTCATCAGGCCCAACTACGCCACCAACATTGAAACCCCGAGGGCGATCGGCTGCGCCATCAGCTTCGTCGACCTGGCATTCGAGGAAGGCTTTGCCATCGACGTCGAGCGCATCAAGGCAGCGATGCGGCCGAACACCCGGCTGATCAGCGTTACTTGCCCGCACAACCCGACCGGGACCATGATGAGCCGCGCCGATCTCGACGCGCTGGTCGCGCTCGCCGAGGCCAGTGGCTGTCATTTGCTGGTCGACGAAACCTACCGCGATCTTTCCTATGACAAGCGCCTGCCAGCGGCGGCCTCCCTGAGCAAAAAGGCCATCAGCGTCTCGTCGCTGTCAAAAGCCTTCGGCATTCCCGGCATCCGCATCGGCTGGCTGATCACCAGGGATGCAGCCCTCCAGGAAAAATTCCTCGCCGCCAAGGAGCAGATCGGCATCTGCGGCAGCGTCATCGACGAAGGCATTGCGCGTGGCATGCTGGATCGCCGGGACACGTTTCTGGCAAAGCTGCTTCCCGAAATGGCCAAGCGCCGCGACATCGTCCAGGCCTGGATCGACCGCGAGCCGCTGGTCGACTGGGTGCGGCCCGAGGGCGGTGTCGTCGGTTTCCCGCGCCTCGATGTCGAGTCCGGCTTCGACCTCGACCGGTTCTATATCAGGCTGCTGGAAGACCACGGCACCTATGTCGGGCCCGGCCATTGGTTCGAGATGGAAAAGCGCTTCTTCCGCATCGGCTTCGGCTGGCCGACGGAGGCCCAATTGAGAGGCGGATTGAACGCGATTTCGGCCGCGCTACGGCAGTAACTTCCGCGTGCGATCGACGACGCGGATCGAAAGTCTCTTGCTCCAAGCCTGTTTTTGACGCATATCCGCGCCGAATTTTCCCAGTTCCATTGGCCGGAACAGCGCCCATCCGGGAAGTGCCCCGCCAGCCGATGCCAAAGCAACCGGGGCCCTACCTTCATGATACCTGAACAAACTTTACCGGAGCAGCGTTACGCCGCTTTCCGGCACAAAGCCTTCCTCAGCTATTGGACGGCGCGCTTTCTCACCACCTTCGCGACCATGATCGTTTCCGTCGCCGTCGGCTGGCAGATCTATGACCTGACGCGCGATCCGTTCGATCTCGGCATTGTCGGCATCGTCCAGTTCCTGCCTTCGCTGTTGCTGGTGCTGGTCACTGGCGTCGTCGCCGACCGCTTCGGTCGCCGGCTGATCATGGCGCTGGCAACGGTGGTCGAGGCAGCCTGTGCGCTCGTTCTCCTGTACTTCACGCTGCGCGGCCTCGTCAGTCCGCTGCCGATCTTCGTCGTTCTGGCGCTATTCGGCATGGCGCGCGCCTTTTACGGACCGGCCTCGTCGTCGCTGTTCGCCAATCTGGTGCCGCCGGAAGATTTCGGCAATGCGATTGCCTGGAACTCCTCCGCCTGGCAGACGGCCACGATTGTCGGTCCGGTCGCCGGCGGCCTGCTCTATGGCGTCTCGGCCGAAGCCGCATACGCCGTCGCCGCTGTGCTGATGCTGGTGGCCGGTCTGCTGATCTTCACCATTCCCAAACCCGCCCAGCAAAGCGCCACCGACAAGCCGACGATGGAGACGCTATTTGCCGGCTTCCGCTACATCTGGAGCGAGAAGATCGTGCTCGGCGCCATCTCGCTCGATCTGTTCGCAGTGCTTTTGTCCGGCGCCTCGGCACTGCTGCCGGTCTATGCGCGCGACATTCTGCAACTCGGCCCATGGGGCCTCGGCCTGCTGCGCTCGGCGCCCAGTGTCGGCGCCATCTGCGTCGCGGTATGGCTCGCCGGCCACCCGCTCCGCAACCACGCCGGCATCATCATGCTCGGCTCCGCGGCGGCGTTCGGCGCTTTCACCGTGCTGTTTGGCCTGTCGACCCTCACCTGGCTGTCGATCGCGGCGCTCGTCTTCCTCGGCGCCACCGACATGTTCAGCGTCTATATCAGGGAGACGCTGATCCAGCTGTGGACGCCCGACGAAGTGCGCGGCCGCGTCAACGCCGTCAACCAGGTCTTCGTCGGTGCCTCCAACGAGGTCGGCGAATTCCGTGCCGGCACCATGGCGGCGCTGATCGGCACGGTTCCGGCGGTCGTCATCGGCGGCGTCGGCGCCGTCGCGGTTGCCGGCCTGTGGGCCTATCTGTTCCCGGCGCTGCGCAAGGTGCGGCACCTCAAAGGACGAAACTGACGGGGCAACGAATCTATGCTAAGCCGCCGCCGAACCAACGAAAGGACGACACCTGTGAGCGAACCCACCGTGGCCGAGGCAACCGAAAGTATCTATGCGTCGCTTCGGGCGGACAATGCCGACATCGACGCACATATCGCGACGCTCAAGGCAGCGCTGGCACGAGAGGGGATAAAACAGGCGGTATTCGATCCCACTAAATTGGCGCAGAGCAACCGCTCGGGCCGCAAGTTGATGCAGGCTTATTTTCGGCAGCGCGGCGTGAGCGTGAGCTTTTCGGACTAGAGCGGTTCAGTGTTTGTTGGAATCGCCGAACCGCTCTAACTCTTTGTTTTCACGCAATTCCGGACGGAAAACCGCTACGCACTTTTCCTGGAATTTGCTCTAGTTTTCACGCGCCGAAAGCCGCCGGTCGGAAGTCGGCCGGATTTGGCCCTTCAGAGCACCGGTTCGGCTCTACCGCGCCACCGGTCCGCCAAAAATCATGCGCAAGAACTCGTCCAGCCAGCGCCTCAAATGCATGTCCCAGATCAGCCGGCCGCCGAGATGGTCGCGGCCGGGCTGGGCGCCGGGCAGTTCGAAGCGATGGGCGCCGCGCACCACCCAGCGCTGCATTATCACCCGGGTCAGTTCGCCATGGAACTGGATGCCCCAGGCATTGTCGCAGTAGCGGAACGCCTGGTTGGGATAGGTCTCGTTCGTGGCCAGCAGCATCGCGTCGCTCGGCAGCGAAAAGCCCTCGCGATGGAACTGGTAAACCATTTCGGGCCAGTGCATCAGTTTCTTGCCGGGCTCGGTCGCCTTCAGCGGATACCAGCCGATCTCGACCAGCCCTTCGCCGTGGCCCTCGACCTTGCCGCCGAGATGATTGGCCAGCATCTGCGCGCCAAGACAGATGCCGAGCAGCGGCCGGTTTTCCCTGAGCGGAATTTCCAGCCAGTTGGTCTCGCGGCGGACGAATTCGTCCTCGTCATTGGCGCTCATCGGCCCGCCGAACACCACCGCGCCGGCATGACCATCCAGTGTTTCGGGCAAGGCGTCGCCGAGCGGCGGGCGGCGGATGTCGAGATCGAAGCCTTCTTCCAGCAACATGTGGCCGACGCGCCCGGGGCTCGAATTCTCCTGATGCAGCACGATCAGAATTTTTGGCTTCGGGCTCGTTCTGGGCGGCATCGTTGGGCGAGATCCGGTCTATTCGTCGCTTGACGTCCCACGGGCGCCCGGTACCTCGGCCGCGGCCTTGCCGCGCGTCTCGATCCGGTCGTGGCGCTCGACGCCGATCAGCTCGGCGACCCGCCACACCGTATTGTCCTCGAGCTCATGCAGTTCGCCATCGGCATAGACGATCTCCCACATCAGGCCGATGAAGGCCTTGCGCCCCTCCGCGTCGAGATGGCGCTTGAGCACGCTGGTGAAGGCGTAGAGGTCGATCGCCTCGTTGTCGGCGCGCTCGCCTGCGGCGGCCAGCGCTTCGAGTTCGGCACCGTTGATCGAATAGCTCTGCGCCAGCACCGCCTTGAACCGCTCCCACTCGACATCCTGGCGAACGCCGTCGGCATTCATCACATGGTAGAGCAGCGCCGAAGCCGCGACGCGCGGGTCGTCCGTGCTGGTGTGGCTGGCGGAGCCAGCCGGCAAATCCCTGAGAAACGACAGAACGCGCTCGAACATCAATTCATTCCCAAACGGCCCGATGGCCGGCCCAAATCAAAACAGCCGGAACCGGCGTGGCGATTTTTCCGCCTCGTCGTCCGGATCGACGCCTGGATCGTCCGGCAGGCGCGCCAGTTCTTCCGCCGGCTCGACGGCCTCGGCATCGGCCGGCACCGCGGCAAAGGCGGCTGCCGTGACCGGGGTGACATGATCCTCGCGGCTTTCGGCGTCCTTGCCCGTCGCCTCGTTGCCCGAGGCGGCATGATCGATCACGTCGACCGGCTTTTCCGGCCTCGCCGCGGCCTCAATGGCCACTACCGGGGCATCCGGCTCATCGCGGCTGTCGATCAGTTGGCCAAGCCGCTCCATCGGCGCGCGCCATTCGAAGGCGTCGAGACGGCCGGTAACCGGCGATACCGGCGCCCAGCGCTCGGAGACGACGCCGTCGGCCACCCAGGCCGGATCGCGCGGCGCCCGAACCGCCTTGGAGAGAAGCTGCCGCACCTTGCCCTGATCGCCGGTCTCGGCCTCCTCGATATCGGCAAGGAGCAGATAGGCACCCTCGCGGCGATCCATGCGGATCGCGGCTTCGGCCTCGCGCCTGGCGGTCGACAAATCCTGCGCGTCGAGCGCGGCACGCGCCACGGTCATCGACGATTCGGCGTGGTTCTTCTTCATCTCCTGCAGCTTCTTTGCCCGGTTGAGCCGATCAAACACGGCGTCACCCGGCCTTGCATGGGTATAGAGCTCCGCGATTTCGGGATGCGGCTCGGCCTTCCATGCTGCTTCGAGGATCTTCGAGCCCTTGCGTACGTCGTTCTGCTTGAACAGCGCCGCGGCGGCGGCAACGGCGGCGGGGGCGAAATCCGGCTGCAGTCTGTTCGCCTCGATCGCCGCTGTCCTGGCAGCCGCGGGATCGCTATCGGCGAGCGACTGCGCCTTGGCGGTCAACAGCACGGCGCGGCG
>NZ_JAPYKP010000081.1:0-24822 GCF_037179725.1 Mesorhizobium sp. Cs1321R2N1
CCGCCGAGTTGCCCATATGGCTGCATCGGTACAATTGGCACCGTCCGCACGGAAGCCTAAAGTCCAAACCGCCAATCAGCCGCCTGGGCCTGACCAAGGACAACCTGTTGAGGCTCCACACCTAGGGACGCTACTGCGGTTGCGAATTTGAATGCCGGCGGGACAGCGCCCCCCTCTGGCCTGCCGGCCATCTCCCCCTCTTGGGGGGAGATCAGATACAATCGCGACCTTCGCTAACCGCCTGCGCTCCAAGACTGGGACAGAGGGGGGCGCCGTAGAGCGCTACCTCCGCGAGATGCGAGAAATCCCATGACACGCTATGCCACCATCATCACCGGCGATGACGGCCTTGAGGTCGTCAGCGCCATCGGCGAATTCGAGGGCGCGGCGCCTCGGGCGCGCCTCGGCCGTGTCGAGGCGGTTGCGCCCGGCGTGCTGATCGGCATGGTGCGGGACGAGGCCGGCGGTTTCTGTTTTCCGCAAGCAGCCATCGGCGGGCAGCTCATAGGCCTTGCCAAGGCGCGGCTTAAGGCTGCAATGCCCGTTGGAGTGGCGAGGCTCGCGCCGGCCGCGAAGCCGAAGCGCGGCGGGAAGGCCAGGAAGAAATCCGCCCGCTCGAAAAAGCCGGCCAGGCGGGTCAAGCAGGCGCTGCCGGAGGCTGCCGCCGGTGATACCAATGCCGTGGCGCGGATCCATGACTGACGAAACCGGGCCGCCGCGCGCCAAGGCAAGGCCGGCAAAGCGCAAACCGGTCAGCTCGGCAGCCACGAAGAGACCTCGCCCGAAGCGGACGAAGAAGACGCTGGGCGACGATTTTCTCGCCGCCGTGCGGGCCGATTTCCGCATCCACGGCGCCGGTGTCCTGGCCGAGGTGCGGGCCGACAAGCCGGACCAGTATCTCAAGATCGTGCTTTCGGTATTGCCCAAGGACATCGATGTCGCCATCAACCAACTGGACACGCTGAGCGATGAGGACATTCGCAACCGCATCCGCGCCCTCGAAGCCATCCTCCGGCCGTTCCTCGACGCCGATCCCGGCGCCGCTGATGCCGGCGAGCGCGGAATATCTGGCGCTGCTGGCGGAGCTTGACCGCCGGCAGCGCGCAAACCAGCTCGCCGCCTACAAGCCGTATAATCGCCAGGCTGAGTTTCACGCGGCTGGAGCGGCCAATCGCGAACGCCTGTTCATGGCCGGCAACCAGCTCGGCAAGACAAGGGCAGGCGGCGCCGAATGGGCAATGCACCTGACCGGGCGCTATCCCGCGTGGTGGCAAGGCAAGGTTTTCGAGACGCCGGTGCGGCTGTGGGCAGCCGGCGTCACCGGCGAGGGCACGCGCGACAACCCGCAGCGCGTGCTGGTCGGCCCGCCGCAGCAGCAGGCGGCATGGGGCACCGGCATGATCCCGGCGGATGCGATCGCCGACACCATCATGGGGCGCGGTGCGCCCGGCGCGCTCGACAGCGTCGTGGTGCGCCATGGCGGCGGCGGCGATGTGCAAGCCGGCGAGAGCGTGCTGTCGTTCAAGAGTTTCGAAAAAGGCCGTGAAAAATGGCAGGGCGAGACGCTGCACGGCGTCTGGTTCGACGAGGAACCGCCTCTCGACATCTATTCCGAAGGCCTGACCCGCACCAACGCCACCGGCGGCATCACCATCGTCACCTTCACGCCGCTGCTCGGGATGAGCGATGTGGTGCTGTTGTTCCTGTCGGCGGGGGAGGTGGACGGGATGGGTAGGGGGTGAGGCCGTCTTTTCCTTCTCCCCCTGTGGGAGAAGGTGGATCGGCGCGAAGCGCCGAGACGGTTGAGGGGTGATGGCGGGAACACCGGCCTCGCCAAGCTGGAACACCTCTCATCCGACCTCGCTTCGAGAGGCCACCGCCCTGGGCGAGTCACTGGCCTCGCCCGCCCTTCGGACCCCACAAGGGAGAAGGTAATTGTCGCACCAAGCCCGAAAACCCGGTTCAAACAATGGGGTGTGGCCCTGGGCTGGTAGAATGGTTCAAGGGACAAAAAATGAGCCGCCATGTCACCTTCATGACCATTGACGACGCGGCTCACTACAGCGCCGAGCAGCGCGCGGCGATCGTCGCCGCCTATCCCGAGCATGAGCGCGAGGCCCGTGCCCGCGGCATTCCGGTGCTGGGCTCCGGCCGCATCTTTCCAGTGGCCGAGGCGCTGATCGCCTGCGAGCCGTTTCGCCTGCCGCGCTATTGGCCGCGCCTTGGGGCGCTCGATTTCGGCTGGGATCATCCTTCGGCCGCCGTCGAGCTTGCCTGGGATACGGAAGCCGACGTCGTCTATGTCACCAACGCGAACCCGTGCGTTTGGCGACCACGGTCAACATTGCCCTCCATGGGCTGCAAACCATCGATGGCGTGGCCACCGCCGTGGGCGACCGCGTGCTGGTGAAGAACCAGGCCACGGCTTCCGAGAATGGCATCTACACCGCCAGCGATGGCCAGTGGTACCGCGCGGCGGACGCCCGTACCAGCCGCACAATTCAGAAGGGCACGACCGTGCATGTGCAGGTTGGGATGGTCAATGAGAATCGCATCTATGGCTTTCAGACAGTTGACCCGGCGATCGGCACCGACCCGATCGCCCTTGAGTTCTATACGTCGGCAGCGTCAATTAATCTGCCAGCTATCGCGGCGAATACCATTCTCGTCGCGGACTCTGACGCTTCCGCCTATGAGGCCGTACGGTTTGTCTCTATCTCCAGCTACGGGGCGAGTACAGGTGCGGGCACAGCGACGAACACAACAGCCATCAATGCGGCGATTGCCTATGCCGCCGGGCTACGCATCCGGGAGGTATACGTGCCTGACGGGACGTTTGTATCCAACGCATTGACCAACCCTAACGGGGTGAAGCTTGTTGGCCCGGGTAAGATCATGATCGGTACGCTCTCTACACAGTACAAAGCGAACTCTACCTCTGATTTCTATGACAGCCACTATGATGGTCTAGAGTATCTTGCAGCCGTTCATCAGGCGCTCGCAGGGCAGAACGTTTGTCGCGCCGCGTTGTATGGAGATAGCACCGTTGTTGGTGTGTCTGTTACCGATAACCAGTATCTTCCGCATACGTTGCTGGACAGGACCGCTTTCCAGCGCGGGGCGTTTTATTTCAGCACAGCTAATCGAGGTGTTAGTGGAACCTTCGCAGGCGCTATCCTCGCAGGTCTTCCTGATTTCACCGCTTTAGGGCAACTTAATTCAGACCTGGCAGACCCAGAAACCAAGTTGATCGTTATTAAGTACATGGTGAATGATCCCTCTGGTTGGGGTGTTCCTGCCTGGGGTCAGATCGGCGATACGGTTGAATATTACTCAGAGAACATGAAGAACCTGCTCGCCTATATCAGAGCAGCCCGGTCGGTTTCTGGATTGTCCGTAGTGTTGGTGACTGGCAATAGTGTTAATGACCCTGCTACTGGCAGAGATCAGCAGTGGTTTGAGAAGGCTATCCCTGTACTGCGTAAACTCGCCCGAGATTACCAGTGCACCTTCGTAGACGTGTATTCCCCGTTCAGCGATGCTGTTCACGCAGGGTCATGGATGGATGATCTCGCCTCGGATGGTGTACACATTCACCCTAAAGAGATCATGCAAGCATGGATTTGGGGACGAGTGGCGGACGCGGTGTTCAACAGAACAGTCATGGAGCGCTTTGGCTACAATGCTGTTAACGTGTACTCTTCTACAAGTCTACATGCCGCAACACCTGGAGCTCTGCCCGATAACTTCCCGTATGGTATTTCCATTTACCGAGCAACGGCTGTGCAAGGCTGGCCTATCGATGGTGCGCTTATTGTGCACAGGACGCCCGACCAAATAGTATCGCAGAAGCTCTTTGCGTACGGTGCCGGTAATGCTAACGGGCATTCCATGTCACGCTATGCTGATAGTGTCGGCAATTCTTGGAAGCGTTGGAGCCGTGTGGAGACCGCGCTACCCTTGTCTAATGGCTGGGTAGATTACGCCTCTGGTTGGGCACCGCCAATGTACTCGATATCAGACGATGGTTACGTGCAGGTGCAGGGTCGCATCAAGAGCGGGACCATCACGGCTAATACAACCGTCGCAACGCTTCCGGCTGGTTTCCGGCCTTCCAGCGCCATTGACTTTGTGGTTCCAACGAGTGGCGGCATCGGGCAACTCTACGTTAACACTGACGGCACGGTGAAGATACTTAGTGGCGGCGACGCAACCTACACCAGCCTTAACCCTATCAGGTTCCGAGCGACGTAGAAAAAAGGCGCCGTCTACCAAGCCTGAAGCTCGCCGAGTGTCTTTTTGTCGGCTTCTTCAGCCTCGGTCAGCGCCCGGTATTGCCAGATGCCTTGACCCATCGCATCACTAGATCGCCGCTGGCGGTTGACCCGTTGATCAGCTTGCGCGACCGCCAGGAATGGAATTCCTGCCAATCCCGTCCTTGCGGACCATGTAGTCCTGGACAAGAAACGCTGCGAACTGCCCAAGAACGAGGGTGGTGAAGACAGCTTCTAAAGGTTCCATGGTCCGGCTTGTATCACGCTGCGGTAGCTGAACTCAATTGCACGGCAATTCCAATCCATGTAGGGGCATTGGTATGGACCAGATGATGACGCAGACTCTGACCCCGGAACTAACTCGGACGCCGCCTGAACGCTTCCCCTATCTCAGCGCGCTACGCGGGCTGGCGGCCCTTTGGGTTATCGCAGTCCACGTTGCCCACATGCCGCAGCCTCGTATGGAATTGCCGGCTTGGTTTGAGATTTATGTCGCCAACGGCGTTTGGGGCGTCCAACTATTTTTCGTGGTCAGCACATTTTCGCTTTGTCTCATGCAGCCAAGCCACGCAGGGGAGCGGCGGCCGCTCTTGGGTTTTGCCTTGCGTCGCTTCTTCCGCATTGCGCCGCTGTTTTATCTCCTGATCGGGGTCACGCTGCTCTCCCTCGTCCAGCCGGTCACGAACATTTTCAATTTCAATCCTGCCGGTTTTTTCATCAATGCCAGAACGATCCTCTCGAACGTGACTTTCGCCTTCAACCTGGTGCCCGGATATGGTCACCAGACGTCACTGGTCCTTGCCGGTTGGACGATTGGCACAGAGATGATGTTCTACCTGGTCTTTCCGTTCGTGTACGCCCACACCAAGAGCATATGGTTGGCTACGACCGCAATGCTCATCAGCCTCGTGGTGGCGAAGGTCTTCTCCATGACGGTGGCGCTTTTCACGGCCGACCCTGCCAGCTACCAGACGTATTCGATCTTTCACCATCTGCCGGTTTTCATGTGCGGCTTTGTCGCCTTCTGGGCATTGCCCTTGCTCAAGGGCCGACCCAACAGTAAGCAAATTGGAGCCGCGTTGTTGGCGTCCGTCCCGGTACAGTTCTATGCGGTTGCAGGGGGCTCGGTGCCATTCGTCGAGCCGTACCATTGGCTTGGCTTCATGTTCGCCTGCCTGCTCGTCGGTCTCGCCCTTTGCCCGATCCGCATTCTCGTCAACAAAACCACGGTTTGGATTGGGGACATCAGCTATTCGGTCTATCTCGTTCACAGCCTGATCATCGTTGCGTTGTTCCCGATCTACAAGCAGATACAGGCGTCAGGAGGCGGGAGAATAGCAGGATTTGTATCCTGCTATGTGCTGACGCTGGCGTGTGTCCTTCCGGTTGCTGCGATGACCTACAGGCTTTTAGAGAAACCTTCCAACAATTGGGGCAAGAAGCTTGCCTCTCGATTGGCGGAGAGAAATGAGCGACACCGCATAGTCGTTCGGGAAGCGACTTGAGAGGGAGGAGCGCGCGCGCCGGACACCTCCACCCATCTTCGACCGTAACATACGCATCAGGGGTGTAATATTGCCACTGGCCGTCCTTGCTCAGCCCGAGATGGTCCCCCCTGACCAGACGAAGAAGACCACTGCGGCCAAGAAGAGTGCAAAGCTTGCCATGATCCGCTCTGATTGCCTGAGCGTGACCATCGAAGTGAAATAGCTCATCCGCATCCTTGCGCAATCAACCGCCAGCCTGAAACCTGTTCGTCCGCCCGCTGACAACCTGCGTCACCCGGACCCATTCCCCTGAAGTCGGCTCCCGGCCAAGCGTTGCCGCCGCCTCATCAAAGGTCTCGGCCTGAACATCGGTGCGCCTCACGGCCATGCCGTCCACTGTGAACTGCATCTCCTGACCACAAAAGGAAATCCCTATGGACCGCAACTTCGCGCGGGCGCTTGCGCTCGTCTTGAAATCCGAGGGCGGCTGGTCGGACAATCCAGCCGATCCGGGCGGCGCCACAATGAAGGGCGTCACGCTCGCCAACTTCCGCCGCTATGTGAAAGCCGACGGCAGCAAGGCCGATCTGCGCAAGATCGGGGATGACCAGGTTGCCACGGTTTACCGCCGCTTCTACTGGGATGCCGTGGCCGGCGCGGAACTGCCCGACGGCGTCGACTATGCCGTTTTCGACTTCGCCGTGAACAGCGGCCCGGGCAGGGCGGCCAAATACCTGCAGGCAACCCTGGGCGTCTCCCAGGATGGCCGCATCGGGCCAGCCACGCTCGCCGCGGCCAGGGCAAGACCGGCCGGCGTCGTGATCGACCAGCTCTGCGATCGACGGCTGGCGTTCCTGCAACGCTTGCCGACATGGGCGACATTCGGGCGCGGCTGGTCGGACCGGGTCAAGTCGGTGCGATCGCAGGCCTTGCTGATGTCGGCGCCGGCGGTTGTGTCCGCGCTGCCCGCAAAGCCGCCGCCGGAAGCGGCTCCGCCCAAGGCCGCGATGCCCGAGGGCAATGCGCCGGCGCCTGACAGTTCCGGCATGCCGATGGCCGCGAAGACAGGTGGGATCATCGCCGCCTGCCTGATCGTCGTCCTCGCCGCCTGGCGCCATATCGCTATCGCCCTGGAAGGGACGTTTTGACCATGGCCACCGTCACCCAGCCGACTATCCGTCCAACCAACAAGCTGACGGCTGCCACGATCGCTGCCGCGGCCATCTCTGTTTCCGGCGTCTTCGTGCGCAATGTCTGGCCTTCCTGGTACGACGCCGAGACATGGGCGACGCTTCTGCCGATCGCGGTCTTTGCCATCGGCTACCTGGTGAAGGATGAGCCAAACCGATGAATAGGCTGCTTAATTTCCTGCTCACCAATCCGACCATTCTGGGCGTTGGTGCCACGATACTGGCGGTATTCGGCTGGGGAGTTCGTCAGCGGCTGGCCGGCGAACGGGCGGAGCGCGTCCGACAGGCCGCCACCGAAGCCGAGGCGCGCGAGGTTGCCGACCAGGTCCAGAACGACATCGGTGCGCTGCCCGCCGCCACCGCCCGAAAGGAGCTCAAATCATGGGCAAGGGATTGATGCTTGCCTCGGTCGTGGCCGCGCTGGTTGGCTGTACCACCGCCAAGGGCGGATTTTGCGCGCTGTCGAGCCCGCTGCGCCCGTCGGCGGCCGCGATCGACGCGCTGTCGGATGCCGAGGTCAAGGCGTTGCTGGCGCACAACCGCAAGGGCGAAAGACTGTGCGGATGGAAGCCATGACCGTCATCTTCCTTCCGATGGGCTCGGTCCTGCTGCTTGGCGGCGTGACCATTTTCAGCGCTGGATCGATCTTCGGCTTTCTCGTTGCGAGGGCGGTGAAATGATGCACGAACTGTTCGACCTGCTCGGCATCAAGGGGCCGGTGGTTGCCGCCGGTCTTGCCGGCGGCGTCCTGCGGGCTTTGTCGCGTCATCGCTACAAGCTGCGCGAGATGGTGGCATCGCCAATCTGCGGCGCGCTCGCCGCGGCCTATCTGACGCTGCCCGTGGTCCAGTATGCCCGCGCCACCGGGCTGCCGCTGGCCAGTGACGACACGACAACGCTGGCGGCGGCTTTCCTCATCGGCGTCTGCGCCATGTGGATCTCGGATATATTGTTCGAGGTGATCGTGCGGAAGTTCAGGCCAGCGGGGGAGGAATGATCCCGTGCTTTGCCCGGCGTTGAGAATCCGCGGCTCGGTCGAGCCAAAGCCCGCCTCGGCTCGCGCCGGGGCGGGCTTTTTGCGTTTGTGGCTCCTCGATGGCTGTTGTTATATCCCAACGCAAGGCTGCCGGGTTCGTGGCGGCACTGGTCCGGCACGGGCTCGCGGATGCAGATTGAGAGATATGACGGGGACCGCGAGGCGCTGCTGCCGCTGTTTGCCCTTGCCGACGATTCGGCCATGCAGATCTACCGCTATATCGATGAGGGCGAGGTGCTGATTGCTCGCGAGGGCGGCGAAATCGTCGGCCATGCGCAGATCATCGATACAGGCGATACCGGTGCCTTCGAACTCAAGAGCATCGCCGTCACTCAAGCGCGGCAAGATGAGGGACTGGGCAGGTTTCTCGTGGCCGCGGCAATCACTCGCTGCCGCGAGCGCGGGGGCCAGCGCCTGATTGTCTCGACGGCAAGCTGCGACATTGGCAATCTGCGCTTCTACCAATTGCATGGCTTTCGGATGAGCCGGATCGTGCGGGACGCTTTCGGACCGTCGACCGGCTATCCCGAAGGTATGCTCGTGGATGGCATCCCGCTGCGCGACCAGGTGGTCTTCGAATATGACCTCAGCGCCGATTGAGGATGGCGGATGCCCACCTGCGTTGCAGTTCCATTAGACTAGCGACAGCCATCGCAAGACTAGCGACAGCCATCGCAGACAATCAATAGCCCGCTCCGGTTCGCCGGGCGGCTATTTTGCGTTTCGGCCAGATACCTTGGCAAGTCCTAAGCCAGGATGTTGACGGCGCGGGCCGCGACCAGCGCGATCGTCAGCAGCGAGATCATGGCCTCGGCCATCATCAGCAGCTTGGCGCGTTGGGAGAGCGGCAATGTGTCGGTTGGCGAAAACGCGGTCGCATTGGTGAAGGCGAGGAAGAAATAGTCGACGAAGCCCGGCAGCCAGTCGCGGATTTCGCGGTCGCTAAGGGTCATTTGCGGAAACAGGAAATCGGCATGGGCGCGTGTGACGAGGCCGCAGGTCGGCGGCCCGCCACGGTCGGTGCTCCAGAACCACAAGGCAAAGACGATCACGTTGGTGACCCAGATGTTGAGCGCGTCGACCAGCAGGGTCTGGCCGCTGGAGCCCGCATGGCCGGCCAGCAAGGCACGCACCAGAAGCGCCAGCGAGCCGCAATTCATGACGCTGACGAGGCCGGTCATCACCAGGGCCGTCCTGCGGATCATGACGCGAAACCGGCCAACCAGATACCAGTGCTCCTCCTCGACCGCTTTCTGGGTGGCGACCTGCGTCCAGGCGGTGGCTACGGACAGGGGTACGAGCAGGGCGGCCTCCAGCGCCGGCGCCAGCCAGCGGGGGCCGAACGAAAGATCGTTGATGACCAGGAGCTGCAGGCAGATGATGACGAGGACCGCCGCGCGCGCCAGCCAGAAGTCGAGCGCGCGGTGGTGGATGACGGCATGCTGGTGACGCATCGAGTATCCGGGATGTTCAAGTGGGATCAGTGTGCGGGCTGTTCTGCCCGGCGACGGCAGTGAGAGACCGTAGATCCCGCTCAATCTTGGTCTTGCAATGACCCGCAAGTATACTTTTTTGTAAGCTTTGATGTTTGGGGCTGTTCGGCAAACCAGGCGATGTGGTCTAAGCGCCGCATGGCGGGAATTGACGACTCCATCGATCGTTGGATGCCGGCAGGGCTGCCTGCCGTTGAACTGGACTCGTCGTCGGTCTGGTCCGCCCTGCTTCGGCACCCCTGGGGTTTGCTGGCGCTTTTGTGCCTGGCGCAGACCCTGTGCTGGACGGTGGTGCCAACACTCATCAATCCCGCACCGCCCGGTGATGTTGTGGAAGGCTTCATGTGGGGCCGCGAATGGGTGCTTTTAACCTACAAGCATCCGCAACTGCCCGGCTGGCTGCTCGAGACCAGCCATCTTCTGACCGGATCGTTCCGCTGGCCGCAATATCTGCTCGCTCAGCTGACGATTTCGGCCACCTTCGTCCTGGTCAATCTGCTGGCCCGCGACATGCTCGGACAACGGCGCGCGCTGGCTGCCGTGCTTTTGATGCCATCGATATATTTCTTCGGCTGGCCGACGCCGCAATTCAATCACGACTATGCGCAGATGCCGTTCTGGGCCGCGATCTGCTGGCTGTTGTGGCGCGCCGGCCGCGGCGACGGGCCAGGCTGGTGGCTGGCGCTCGGACTGGTGTCCGGCGTCGGGCTCTACGCCAAGTTCTCTACCGGCCTGCTGCTCGCTTTCGGCGCTCTCTGGCTGCTGTACGAGCCGCGCGCGCGCAGCCGGCTGGCGACACCCTGGCCATGGCTTGGCCTGGCCGTTTTTCTCGTGGTCGCCGCGCCGCTGGCCATCGCACTCTACCGCATCGATTTCCTGCCGTTGACCTATTTCGCCGACCGCGATGCGTGGGTGAGCGAGCACCGAGCGCGGCTCTACTATATCGGCGTCCAGATCGCCGGGCTTTCCGGCTTTCTCCTGGTGTTGGTGCTATCAGGGCTCTTGCGGCGCTCACCAGCCCCGCAAGAGCCGGTCGAGCGCGGCACGCTCGTCTATCTCCTATGGATGGGGCTTGGGCCCGCGGCGCTGGTCATGGTGGCCTCGCTGTTCACCGGCACCGGCGAGGCCTGGGGCGCGCCGATGTACAATCTTGTCGGCATCGTCGCGTTGGCCTTTCTGGGTCACCGGCTCGGCACCGTCGAGATGCGAAAGCTGGCGATCTGCGCCTTCATCTGCATCGTCACCATGTCGGGCGCCTATGCGGCAATCCGCTGGACGGACTGCAATGTGCGCGGGCGCATGGACGCCGTCTGCTGGCCCGCGCAGCCGATCTCGGACGAGGCCGAGGCAATCTGGCACGCGGCGGCGCCCGGCCAGCTCGACATCGTCGGTGGCGACACCAATCTTGCCATGCTGGCGGGCCTCAATGCCTATGACAAGCCGTCGATCTTCACCGACCTCGATATGCGGTTCGCACCCTGGATCACGAGGCAGCGGTTGCGCGACCATGGCATGCTGATGATTTGGCGGGGTCATGGCGTGCCGCCACAGTTGCGGGCATGGTTGGACAACATCCCGGTCAAGACGGTTCTTTTCAACTGGTCGCGCGAGGCGCCGCCGGTAGCGGTCAGTTTTGCCGCCATTCCGCCTGGTACGCGATATCTGCCGGTTGCCGCCAGCAGCCGGACCCGGCATCCGCGCGTCTAAGGCGGGCAGTGTCATGCGCCGGTTCGTTAGGGGGCGCCTTCCACCGGTATGACCGAATGGCCGCTCGTCTGACTGGACGAACCGGGCGACAATGCCCATTTATGGGGATATCCATATTTGTTGTCGCGCAATTCCCCGGGGAAAGCCGCTACACTTTCCTGGGATTGCCTTTGAGGAGACGTTACATGGCGACTTCGAGCGAACGTGCAGTGCTTGCCGGTGGCTGCTTCTGGGGCATGCAGGATCTGATTCGGCGCTTCCCGGGCGTCCTCGCCACCCGTGTCGGCTACAGCGGCGGCGACGTGCCGAACGCCACCTATCGCAATCATGGCACGCATGCCGAAGCCATCGAGATCACCTTCGATCCAGCGAAAATCAGCTTCCGCCAGCTTCTGGAATTCTTCTTCCAGATCCACGATCCGACGACGCGCAACCGCCAGGGCAACGATGTCGGCATGAGCTATCGCTCGGCAATCTACTACACTAGCGAGGAGCAGAAGCGTGTGGCGGAGGACACCATCGCCGATGTCGATGCCTCCGGCCTGTGGCCCGGCAAGGTTGTCACCGAGCTCGCGGCGGTCGGTGCGTTCTGGGAGGCCGAGCCCGAGCACCAGGATTATCTGGAGAAATATCCCAACGGCTACACCTGCCATTTTATCAGGCCAGGCTGGAAACTGCCGGTTCGCGAAAAGGCAGTTTCATAAGATTTTTTTGGCGGCGGGCAGAAGCTCCCGCTGGTTGCCACAAGACCATAGCGGCTGTTAACCACCGTCCGGCGGTTGACAGTTCGAATCGGCGCGAAGGGCGCCGCCGGCCGGTCGTGGCGGACACTGAAATCGATGCGCATGGAAATCGCGGAACCTCAGTCCGCGATTTCCATGCTGCGAAAACTATTTCCCGCAGTTGCTGTCGTTAACGGTCGGCGCGGTCGCATTGCCATTGGCATCCGTCTGCGCGCCCTGCGGATTGTTCGGGCAATTCTGGTCCGCGTTGGAATTCATGTCACCCGGCGCGATGGTCGTGCTGTTGGTTGCGCCCGGATCGATTGTATTGGGCGAAGCAGGGGTAGCTGGGTCTACAGTGACCGACTTGCCGCTGCCGCCGGGCCGATCCGCGCCGGCTGCGCTATTGCTTTGCGCCATGGCCGATGTTGCAAGGGCAATGGTGAAGGCCGAGGCCGCGAGGATTTTCATAAGCATGGTTTGTCTCCATTTCTATGAATTCGTCGCCAGAGCGGTTCACGGGCTTCGCGGAAGCAACTGACCGCTCTATCTCTTTGTTTTGACGCAATTCCGGCCAGAAACCGCTTCACACTTTTCCTGCGATTGCGTCTGGTGGGACAACCCCTCGGCATTGCGAAGGTTCCAGACAATTTCCGAGCCGGCGGCACGCGGTTGCGTCTGCGCTGGCGCAATGCTTTTGGCGCAGCTTGCTGAAAAAACAGCTTCCCCAACCGATCGAATGGTGCTTTAACGCCGCCATCCACAGGGGTGCTCCGTACGGTCGGGGCTGAGACGGGGGCGGCAAGCTCACAGACCCTAGAAGCTGATCTGGGTAATACCAGCGGAGCGAGGCGGGCGATGTTTTCAGGTGCACAGGTTTCCCTATATCCAATGGCCGACGATTTTGTCGGCGTCATCCTGGGTGCGCTCGGCGCGCTCGATCCATATCGCGCCAAGCTCAGGATCGAGACCGACGACATCTCGACCCTGCTGGTCGGGTCCCCCGAGGTGTTGTTCCCGGCGCTGCGTGACCTTTTCGTGGCTGCGTCCGGCAGCGGCAAGCATTGCGTGCTGTCGGCCACCATTTCGCGTGGCTGTCCGGGGGAGCCGGACGATCCGATCTGCCGCTCCGACACGTTCGGCGGACCCGCCGGGCCACTCGGACCACGCAAGCAAGCGGCCATCACCGCCGTGCGCGGCGCGCCCGCCACTGGGCAGCCAGCGGCGGCGCAGTTCTCGCTCTATGTGATGGGCACGGACGACCACATGGACGAGATCTATGGCTGCATCGATTTCCTGAAGCAGTCCGGCGTCTACGATCGCTCCAAGAATTTCTGCACCAAGCTGCGCGGCGATGCCGGCGCGATCTTCTCGGCGCTCGATGAAGCGTTCTGCCGCTTCGGGCCAGGCGCCGGCCACGTAACCCTCGACGTCACGGTTTCGGCCAACAGTCCCACTGCCGTTTGAACCGCTCGCGCCGAAGCGCGCGCCGTCAAGGTTATCTTCTCGTGGTTTCATCGTCATTCAACTCGCGTCAACTCGCGGGCTTCTTCGCCCAGGCAGCGCCGGCCGTGATAACGATCGGTCTGGTGCTCGTGGCTTGGGAACTCTACGCAAACCATTCCGGCATCAAGCCGACGGTTCTGCCGGCGCCCTCGCGCGTCTTCGAACAGGCGATGCTCAATCGTGACGCGCTGCTCGACAATGCCATTCCCACCATCCGCGCCACGCTGATCGGTTTTGCCTGTTCGCTCAGCGCCGCCTTCGCGCTGTCGATGCTGGTCGACTTCTTCCAGCCTTTGCGGCGCGCGCTGTTTCCCGTGTTTATCGTCAGCCAGACTTTGCCGCTGGTCGCCATCGCGCCATTGGTGGTGCTTTGGTTCGGTTTCGGGCTGACGCCCAAGATCATGCTGGTGGCGCTGGTCACCTTCTTCCCGATGCTGGTAGCGCTCGTGCAGGGCTACGAGGCGACCGAGGTCGAGATTGGCCAGATGCTGCGCGCCATGGGAGCAGGGCGCTGGCGGGTCTTCATGCTGGCACGGTTGCCTTCGGCGCTGCCGTATTTCTTCGCGGGCCTCAGGATCTCCATCACCTACGCCGTCGTCGGCGCCATCTTCGCCGAATATGCGGGCGCGGCCAAAGGGCTGGGCATCTACATGCTCAACGCCAAGAACAATTTCCGTCCCGACCTGGTGCTCGCCGCCGTCGGCGTCAGCGCCGCGCTCACCCTCGTCCTGTTCGGGCTGACGGTGCTGCTCCAGCGTCTTGCCATGCCCTGGGAACGAGCCGCTGGCAGGCAAGCCGCCGGACAAGGCCCGCAAGCATGAGCCGGCTCGAATTGCGGCACATGCGCAAGGCCTTTGGCGGGCTCGAAGTGCTCGCCGACATTTCACTGCGCGTGGATGCCGGAGAATTCGTCTCGATCCTTGGGCCTTCGGGTGCCGGCAAGTCGACGCTGTTCCAGCTTTTGACCGGCGCCGAGCATGGCGAGGGTGAGATGTTCTTCGACGGCGCGCCGCTCGACGATCACGGCAGGCATTTCGCCTTCATGCCTCAGCGCGACGCGCTGATGCCGTGGCGGCGCATCCTCGACAACACGACGCTCGGGCTCGAGGTGCAAGGCGTCAACCGCAAGGCGGCGCGGACGCGGGTCGCGCCGCTGTTTGCCGAGTTCGGGCTTGCCGGATTCGAGCGGCACTTTCCAGCGCAGCTTTCGGGCGGCATGCGCCAGCGCGCGGCGCTGCTGCGCACTGTGGTGCAGGAACGCGACATGTTGTTGCTCGACGAGCCGTTCGGCGCGCTCGATGCACTGACCCGGGCGGCCATGCAGCGCTGGCTCGAACAGATGTGGCGGCATCATCGCTGGACGGCGATGCTGATCACCCATGATGTGCGCGAAGCCGTGTTCCTGTCCGACCGCATCTATGTGCTGTCGGCGCGGCCGGCCCATGTCGTGCGCGAAATCAAGGTGCCACTGCCGCGCCCGCGTGATCCGACCAGCACCGCCACACGGCAGGCCGGGGCACTCGAGGCCGAAATCCTCGATATTTTGCTCAACCTCCAGCCATCCAAAGGACATGACCATGACTGACTTGACGCGCCGGCAAGCCCTGCTGCTCACCCTTGCCGGCAGCGTACCGCTGATCACCGGATCGAGCCGCTCCTTCGCGGCAACGCGGAAGGTTACCGTCGCGCTCGACTGGACGGTCAACACCAACCACATCGGGCTGTTCGTCGCCCGCGACAAGGGCTTTTATCGCGAGGCCGGCCTCGAGGTCGACATCCTGCCCTATAGCGATACCGGTGCCGGCACGCTTGTCGCCAACCGCGTCGCCGATTTCGGCATCAACGGCACCATCAGCCTGTTCACCCAGAGGACCGCTGGGGCCGATTTGAAGGGTGTCTATGCCGTCGTGCAGTCCGAGACAGGCCGGCTGGTGTTCAATGCGGCGCGCAGCGAGATCAAAAGTCCGAAGGATCTGGATGGCCTGACCTATGGCGGCTTCGGCAGTGCCTGGGAGAACGCACTGATTTCAACCATCATCCGGCATGATGGCGGCAAGGGCGATTTCGAGACGGTGACGCTCGGCACTTCCGCCTACGAGGCGCTGGCCAACGGCTCGGTCGACTTCACGCTCGAAGTGTCGACCTGGGAGGGCGTCGAAGCCGAACTCAAGGGCGTCAAGCAGCGCAGCTTCGTCTACGCCGACTATGGCGTCCCCGACGAGCACACGACGCTTATCTCTTCGAGCGAAGCCTATCTCCAGGCAAATGTCGACCTGGCGTCATCCTTCATCCAGGCAACGCGGCGCGGCTATCAGTTCGCGGTCGATCATCCGGAGGAGGCCGCCACGCTGCTGATCGCCGCCAACAAGGATGCCCTGAGCAATCCGGCGCTAATCCACGCCTCGATGAAGACACTGATCGAGGGGCACTATCTGCGCGGGCAAGACGGCACCATCGGCATCATGGATCCGGCCAAGATGGAAGCGATCGGCTCCTATCTCCTTGCTGCCGGCATCCTGCACGACGCCGATGGCAAGATCGTCGCGCAACGTCCCGATTTTGCGAAATATTTCAGCAATGTGTACCTCAGATAGGTATCAATGCGGAAACCGCGAAAGGATCGTCCGATGCTGGACGCCGGGATGTCGCCAAGGTTGCGGCCCCGACAAACCCCGGGTGCGGCCCTCACCTTCGATCCGGTTTGATGCCGATCTGATCTTCTCGGTTAACGGCCCGGCAATGGTTGCGTGCGAGGGTCGCCCCGAGGGATCATCGGGATGCTTGCCTTGCTCATGTCAAAAAGCGACACACTTTCGCCTGCAGCAGATAACCGGTTTTTGTCCGCGGCGCGCAAGCGCGAGATTCTGCTCGACCTGCGCGAAGGTTTTTTTCGTGTCTGCGCCTTGGTGTGCGCGGGGCTGTTCGTCTATCGCGGCGTCTATCAGCTTATCGAGGATCCGACCCGGCTCAATGCCGCGCTGGTGGCGATTTCCGAGATACTCACCTTCACCTGGCTGCTTCTGTCGCGGCGTCCGGTGACGCGTGACTGGAATCCGCTGACGGTCATCGTTTCGGTGTCAGCCAGTTTTGGCGTTGCGTTGATCACCCTCCAACCAGGCATTGCACTCATCCCCCTTTATGTCGCCGCGCCGTTGCAGTTCATCGCACTGTTGTTCGTTATCTGGGGCAAGATCTCGCTGGGGCGCTCTTTTGCGATCCTGCCCGCCAATCGCGGTGTGATGACGGGCGGTGCCTATCGGCTGGTGCGGCATCCGATCTATGCCGGTTACCTCGCCGGCCATGTGCTCTACCTCCTGTCGGCCTTTTCCTTCCACAATCTCGCGGTCTATGCGGTAATTACCTATCTCCAGCTTTACCGCATCTTGCGCGAGGAGGCCTTGTTGGCCACCGTGGCGGAGTATCGCGCCTACATGGAACGCGTGCACTACAGGCTGTTCTATCGGCTATTCTGAGAACAAGATCGCCAAGGCACTGTTGGCGAACCCGTTTTTGGGCTGTTCAGGGGCGGGTCACCTCAACCTCGCCCAGTGAATCAAAGACTCCCGGCAAAAGCCGGGGTTGTCAGCAATCCGAGCCCGCCGTCCAGGCGGGCTTTTCTGCGTTTCGGGGCTGAATGTTCCGCAGCCGCAATGGTCCGGCGGAACGCTAGCCCCCTAAAAACGTTCTTACCTTGCAACATCCGAAATGACGCGATGTTGAAACAGCGCGAAAGCGCACATTCAGGAGCAGGGAAGGCCATGGGTCTAGGAACGATACTGATCATTATTCTAATCCTCGCGCTGCTCGGCGGCTTCAGCGGTCTCGGCGGTGGCCCGTTCTACGGAACCGGTTATTATGGTGGTGGCGGTCTCGGACTTGTGTTGCTCATCGTCATCATCCTTGTCGTTCTGGGACGCATTTAGCAGTTCGACCACGGCGGCAATCGCAATCGCGTGACCACGCTCACGTCGCCGGGCACCGGATTGTGATGCAAGCAGGCCGGCTTGTGATCCGGCATTCCGCGGGACTCGCGTATGGTGATTGCGGTCCACACCCCCCGTGGAAACAAGAGGAGAGGGTCCCACCCTTTCATCCTCCTCCAAGGCCCGCCCCGGCGTCCCCGGAGCGGGCTTTCCTTTTTCATCAAAGCGATTGCCTCGAAGTGCTGGCTCGCCGCAGGGTGATGCTGGGCCACTTGCGGTGAAGCATCCGTCCGCGCCGATCGCTGACAGAGTTCACATAGCCGCGCGTGCTTTTGCTCGACGAGCCGCTCGGCGCGCTCGACAAGGCGTTGCGCTTCCATGCAGATCGAATTGAAGCGCATCCAGCGCGAGATCGGCATCACCACTATCTTCGTCACCCACGACCAGAAAGAAGCGCTGACAGGCTCGCGGAAGGCCAGGATGTGGTGCTGCGGTGGTCGCCGGAGAGCACGGTGCTGATCGCGGCGGGTTAGTCTGGGCGTCTATAGCTGCGACGGTTGGCATTCCTTCGCGCCCCCTCTGTCCTGCCGGACATCTCCCCCACGAGAGGGGAGATCGGCTCTTATCGCCGGTTTCACGGATGTTCCACGTTGCAAAAAGTGTAATAAGGCTGAAGCTGCCAATCTCCCCCTCGTGGGGGGATGCCCGGCAGGGCAGAGGGGGGGGCGCTGTCCCGCCATGAGGTTGGGTAGAGTCCGGAGCACACCGATGACTTTGGGACTGAGTGCGCTGGACAAATCCATGCTCGGCAGTGAGCAAGGCCCTTCGGTCGCCGCCGCCATGAAGATCCTCATCGCCTTTTCCAAAGCCATCGGCGCCGGCAGCCTGCTCGACATCACCGGTGCCCATATCGATGGCTGCCTCTACCACGGCAAGGCAGGACTCGATTTCGTCGAACGGCTGGTCGAGGGCGGCGGCCGTGTGCGTGTCCCGACGACGCTGAATGTCGGCTCGTTCGACCTTATCCATCCCGGCATGGTGAAGATGACCGTCGCGGAAGAAGTGCCGGCGCGGCGGTTGATGAAGGCGCATCTGGAGCTTGGCTGCCAGGCGACCTTCACCTGCGCGCCTTATCAAACCCGCTTCCGGCCTGAATTCGGCCAGCAGATCGCCTGGGGGGAATCCAACGCCATTGTCTTCGCCAATTCGGTGATCGGCGCGCGCACCAACCGCTATGGCGATTTCATCGATCTGTGCTGCGCCATGACCGGGCGCGCACCGGCCTGGGGCCTGCATCTGAGCGAGAACCGGCGCGGCCGTATCCTGTTCGAACTCGACATCGCCGGTTCAGAGCCGAGCGACAGTCTGTTCGTCGGCGTCGGACTGATTATCGGGCAAGCCTGTGGCGACCGCGTTCCGGTGATCGCGGGCTTGCCGAAACCGCGTGACGAGGATCAGCTGAAAGCGCTTGGTGCCGCGGCGGCAACGACAGGCGCGGTGGCGCTGTTCCATGCCGTCGGCATCACACCGGAGGCCGGAACCGTCGACGAGGCCTTTCAAGGCACGGTGCCCGAGGAGATTGTCCACATCAACCGTGCCGACATCGACCATGCGTTGTCCAGGCTGTCGATGGTGCCCGATGGCGCGCCGCTCCGCGCCGTGTCGCTGGGCACGCCGCATTTCTCGCATGACGAATGGATGCGCTTGCTGCCGCTGCTGCGTGCGGTCGCGCCTGACAGGGGCATTCCAATCTATGTCAACACGGGCCGCGCGACGCTGAGCCGGCTGCGGGAGGAAGGGTCGCTCGATGGCATGGAGGCGTTCGGCCTGATCCCGGTCGCCGACACCTGCACCTACGTCACCTCGATCCTCGAGCGGCTCGACGGCGTGGTGATGACCAATTCCGGCAAATGGGCGCATTACGCGCCGGGCAATATCGGTGTGACCGTCGCCTTCGCCGATATGAAGGACTGCATCCAGTCCGCCGCGGCCGGCCATGTCGTGCGGGGTGCGTCATGACGCAGCCGATTGAAGTGAAGGACGTTGAAAGAGCCGGGACATTCCAGCTGACCGGCGCCGCCGAAGGGGAGGCTTTGGTGTTTTCGCAGCCGCTCAGCTTCTGGGGCGGCATCGATGCCGAGACCGGCAATATCGTAGATCGTTCGCATCCGGGCCTTGGCCAGAATGTCGCTGGCAGGGTCCTCATCATGCCAAGCGGTCGGGGATCTTCATCCTCATCCTCGGTCTTGGCCGAGGCGATCCGCAGAGGCACGGCGCCCGCGGGTATTTTGTTGGAGTGGCCGGACCCGATCCTGGCCGTCGGCGCCATAGTCGCCGAGTTCCTCTACGGGATCAGCATGCCGCTGGTGGTCTGCGACATAGCCGGTATCGGTTCCGGCGAACGCATTGCGGTTGGTGTTCGCGAGGACGGTGGGGCGAGCGTGCGCAAGATCTGAGACTTGCCTCAAATCTCCGGGATGTTCTCCTTGAAGATTACCTGCAGCCTCGGCTGGTGCAGTTCATAGGGTAGGCCCCTGACCGCATGGGTCAGGATGTTGAGCGCCTCGCGGGCCTCGACGCGCGGATTCTGGTCGATGACCGCGTCGAGCGTGCCGTCGAGCAGCAGTTCCTTGGTGCCGTCCGTCGCCTCGTGGCCGAGGAAAACCATGGATTGCGCACGGCCGCGCTCCTTGAGCGCGCGCGCGATGCCGGTGTTGCCGGCGCCGACATTGTAGATCGCGGCAAGGTCGGGATGCCGTTCCAGAAGGGCCGACGCCTCCGAATAGGCTTTTTCGCGATCGTCGAGCATTTCGCGCATCTCGACGATCTCGAGATTGGGCGATTCCTCTGTCAATATGTGCCGGAAGCCCATCTCTCGTTCCTCATGGCCGCGATAGGAGAGCGAGCCGGCGAACAGCGCCACCTTGCCGGGGCGCCCAGAACCCATGAAACGGTTGAGCAGATAGCCGGCCAGCCGCCCGGCGGCGCGGTTGTCGATGCCGATATAGGCGACCCTCGGCACATGCAGGATGTCGGAGGCGATCGTCACCACCTTGACATCGTTGGCCGACAGCGAGCGGATCGCCTCGCGCACCGTTGGATGGTCGAGCGCGATGACGCCGACGCCTTGCGTCTGGCCGCGCAGATCCTGCAGCAGGCGGGCGAGCCGGTCGGGATTGAAGCCCTCTATGGTGGCGATATGGACGTCGAGATCGGGGCGCGCCAGGGCCTGCGCCTCGATGTGGCGGTGCAGCATCTTGATGAAGGAATTGGTGCCCGCCGGCAGCGTGAAGTCGAGCCGGATGATCTCGCCGGGCATGGGTCGCAGCGACGCTCCGTTTGGGCTCTCGGCGATGTAGCCGAGGCGCTGCGCCATTTCGAGCACGACCTCGCGCGTGCGAGCCCGCACGCCGGGGCGGTTGTTGAGCACGCGGTCAACGGTGGCGGCGGAGACGCCGGCTTCCCGGGCTATGTCAGTCAGGGTGGAACGCACCGTCTTTCATCTCCTCAATGCATCAAGATCAAGCAATGCCGGCTGCAGGCCTGATGACGTCAGCCGCCTCGTTATCCGCGATTCTGATGGGAAATGATGTATCCGGCCTTAGCCGATGCGCAAGCCGTTGGGCTAAAATCGAGTCGCCCGGTACGACCATACAGGGAAAGGAAACACATTTCCCATCAGATCGAGGCATCTGGAGAGGTATAGGAATCCCGGTATGGTGCATTTCCCTGCCTCATTGCCATGTTATGAGGTATTTTGATTATTTATGATGTTGACAGTCTTCCGATAGTGCCGTCAATATCCCTCATGGGCTCGTGGAGGAAACATTGGGCCTGAGGGAGGAATTCCAATGTCTGATCTGATCCGCATCTCGCGGCGCCGGTTGCTGGCGTCCGGAGGAAAAGCGGCGGTATTCGTAGCCGCTGCAGGTATCGCACCGCAATTCATCCGTCCCGGCCGCGCTTATGCTGCCGATGCCCTGGCGCCCGGCATGATCGGTGGGCCGACCGGCTTCGACGGCGCCGAGCGTTATCAATACGGCCCCGACACGCCTGAGGGTCGCGCCGTCGAGGCCGCCAAGGCGCTGAAGGGCGCCGGCAAGGCGCCGGCCAAGATCGTGCTTGGCCTGTCGGACGGCTCGATCGGCCAGCTCACCCAGCCTTTCCCTGCCGGCGCGCCGTCGATCAAGGAGCTCTGGGAAAAGGAGACCGGCATCCCGATCGAGATCGTCGGCCTGCCGAACGGTCAGGAATTCACCAAGACCATGCAGGACATCTCCACCAAGGGTGGGGCCTACGATATCTATTCGACCGAGTGGAACCGCCTTGGCGATCTCGCCGAGACCGGCGGTATCGCCAAGCTCGACGATTTCGTCGCCCAGTATAAACCCGAGTGGGACGATCCCAAGACCGGCTATGTCGATGGCGCCAAGGGCGTGTCGCTGCTCAACAAATATCGCGGCTCGAACTATGGCGTGTCGCTGGACGGCGACTTCCAGACCTGGGTCTACCGCACCGATCTGTTCGGCGACGAAGCCGAGAAGAAGGCCTTCAAGGACAAATACGGTTATGATCTGGCGCCGCCGAAAACCTGGAAGCAGCACGGCGATATCGCTGCCTTCTTCCAGCGCCCGGACAAGGGCCTGTTCGGATCCACCGACCTGCGCAACCAGGGCTGGGGCTACACCAACTGGTACCAGCGCTATGTCTCGATGGCCTCGCCCAACCAGTTCCTGTTCGGCGACGACGGCAAGCCGCTGATCAATTCCGAACACGGCATCGCCGCCACCAACGAATATGTTGAATCGCTTGCCCATCATTCGCCGGACGCGATTTCGTGGGGCTGGCCCGAGCAATACGGCAATTTCGCCAAGGGCGGTGCGGTGATGACCTGCGCCTTCTCCAACCTGCCGAAATTCCTCGACAATGCCGGCAACAAGGACTCCAAGGTCACCGGCAAGATCGGCTCGATGCTGCCGCCCGGCCGAGAGATCGACGGCAAGCTGATCAGCCGCTCCGTACTCTGGTTCTCACTGACCGGCATGGTCTCGTCGCAGTCGAAGAACCAGGAAGTCGCCTATCTCCTGCTGCAATGGCTGGGTTCGGCCCGCATCTATGCCTGGATGAGCGCCAACCCCGGCGGCTATCTCGATCCGTTCCGGCTTTCGGACTTTTCCGATCCGCTGGTGCGCCAGACCTATCATGCCTACCACATGGACGTGGTGCGCGAGACGGTCGCCCGCACGGTGCCAACCATCAACTATCCCGGCGCCACCGCCTTCCACAACGCGCTGGACGAAAACCTCATGGCCTCGCTGACCAAGGCCAAGACGTCGGAGCAGGCGATGGCCGACACGGAAGCCGAGTGGAAGAAGATCGCGCGGCGCATCGGCGAAGACAAATTGCTCGAAGCCATCAGGACCAACAAGGAGGCTTGGCCGACCGTTCTCGATCCGATCAGCTGATCCGTCTCCCTGGATCAGAGACGGAGGGGAGGGGCGAAAGTTCTTCCCCTCCGCAACCGACGCCACCAGCAAAGCAGCCAGATGAAGCGTTCCGTCCCCTTCGAGATATTCCGCTACGCCGCGATCCTCGCGGCGATGGCTGTCACGCTGGTGCCCATCTTGTGGATGGTCTCCATGGCCTTCAAGCCGATCGCCGAATGGTCGGCGACCGGTGCCGACCTGACATGGTGGCCGAAGAACCCGACGCTCAGCAACTTCCAGTTCGTATTCGGCGAGTCCACCAACAATCTGATCGTCGCGCTCGACCGCACCGCGCTGAAGCCGATCCTGTCGTCGCTTCTGTCGGCGGTGTTCGGCACCGCGATCGCCATGTCGGCCGGCACCGCCGCCGCCTACGGCCTGTCGCGCTTCGGCTCCGGCCAGAACCTGCCGCTGGCGCTGATTCAGCTCAGGCTGTTTCCGCCGATGGCCGTCATGATCCCCGTCATGATCATGTGGGCCTTCCTCAACTTCACCGACAGCTGGTGGGGGCTGGCGTTGATCTACGGCATCGTCACGCTGCCGTTCGCCTTCTGGCTGATGAAGACCTTCTTCGACGACATGCCGCGCGAGATCGAGGAAGCCGCCTTGGTCGAGGGCTGCTCGCGGCTGCGCGTCTTCACCCGCATCACGTTGCCGATGATGCGCGCGCCGCTGGCGAGCGCTGCCCTCTTCGTCTTCATCCTCAACTGGTCGGACTATCTGATCGCGTTGCTGCTCACGACGCGCGAATGGGTGACGATCCCGGTCTACATGGCCTCGCTGTCGTCCTCGATGACCGGCCAGCTCTACGGCGCCAAGGCGGCGCTTGGGCTCATTGCCGCCGTGCCGCCGGTCATCATGGGAATCGCCATCCAGCGCCATCTGGTGCGCGGGCTGACTTTCGGAGCGCTCAAGCAATGAGCGCCGTGACCGCAACGATTTCGGAGGACGAGATGGGCGCCGCGCGCGGCAGGCCAGCCCTGCGCGACGAAGGCACGCGGCTGGGCTTTCGGCTGACCTTGCCGGCGCAGATCCTGGTGCTGTTCATCTCGGCCTTTCCGCTCCTGATGCAGCTCTACATCAGCGTCACCGACTGGTCGCCGCTTTCGGGCCTCGGCTGGTGGAACGCCTGGGAGATGTGGAACAGCTTTGCCAACTACACCGACCTCGCCGCCGACGCACGGTTCTGGAGCGCGCTGAAGCGCACGGTCATTGTCATGATCGTCTGCGTGCCGGCGGAATTCCTGTTGGGCCTCGCGCTGGCGACGCTGTTCGCCGACGATTTTCCCGGCAAGCGCATCTTCTATTCGATCCTGCTGATGCCGATGATGGTGGTGCCGGCGGTGGCCGGCTATATGTTCTTCATGCTGTTCCAGTCGGGCGGCCCGGTGAACGACATCCTGTCGGTCATATCCGGTACACGCGTCACCATCGCCTGGCTGTCGGACCCGACCCTGGCGCTGATCGCGGTGATGATCGCCGACATCTGGCAGTGGACGCCGCTGATGTTTTTGATCCTGCTTGCCGGCCTGGTCGGCGTGCCGGAGGACCAGATCAAGGCGGCGACCTTGCTCGGCGCCAATCCCTGGCAGCGCTTTATCACCATCGTGCTGCCGAAAATGAAGACGATCATCATCATCGCGCTGGCGATAAGGGTGATCGAGAACTTCAAGATCTTCGATACGCTCTACATCATGACCGGCGGCGGCCCCGGCGTCGCCACCGAGACGATCTCCGTCTACATCTACAAGGTCACCACGCAGGACCTGATCTGGGGATATGTGGCGGCGATCGCGCTGGCCATTCTGGTTGTGCTCTCCATCGTTGCCGTGTTCGCCATGAAGCGCATGGCGCGGGCAAGGCAGGTGCCGGCATGAGACTTCCTGTGTCAACCTTTGGCGAGCAAGGCAGCTGCGGCGGGGTGTCTGTCTGGATTGTAGAGGGTACCGTCCTGCCAGGCGCGCCAGAGGATTCTGAGCCAAGCCCTGGCAAGGATGC